>JADFXG010000029.1 GCA_015233895.1 Nitrospirota bacterium
AGCCAGCCTTTAAGAAACTGGAGCCAAACTATTTCTCAACCTGCTTTATTTTTCGAGGGCAGGCTAATATTGGATATCACTGTGTGACGGAGTTTCAGACTTGACACAGTTTAATGAATTTATCCCTGCAAACAGCCTGACCTGTCTTACAGTTCAGGCGGGAGTTTTATAACCACTGTACGATTAAATGGTGTTCAGTACAGTTTATGAACGACTTAATCTGTATCCACATAAAATTACTTCCTCATCACTTCCCAACGCGTTTTAAAAAGTGACTTACAGACAGTTCAACATCATAATTCAGTTTTTTGATATATTCAAATTTCAATTTTACATTATAATCTTACCGTATCTGCCATCAGTAATAGAACCAGTAGAGTGTCCAACAAGTTCACTTCTTACACCTTTATCGAGGCCCTGTTGCTTCAAGTTGTCAATAAAGGTATGTCTGAACGAATGAAATACACGTTTTTCATTTTTCGTTACATATTTTCTGTTGTATTTATTGTACCACCTTGTAAAATAATGTGCATATCCGTCTCTCTTTTTAAACAGATTTTTAAAAACTCTTTCATGTTCAAATGAGTTTATAAAATCTAAAAACCCCAAACCTATAATGACTGGTGAAATCGGCACAATTAGATTGCTGCTCTTAGTTTTGGTGTTTTTATCTTTTTCATCATTAATATCAAAGCACCAGATACCTCCTATCTGTATTATATCTTCTTTGTATAGTTGTGCAATTTCATTCAGTCTCATGCCAGAATATAATGCGATTATGGGTATCCACCATCTTTCAGGATACAATAATGCATTTTTCTTATCTGTATATATGGGTGAATTAAAAAGTGCTTTCAAATCAGTAGCATCATATACATCTCGCTCTTCATTATCCTTTCTTTTATCTTTCTTTTTAATTTTGACACAATAATTAGTGGTGATATAAGCATTTTGTCTGGCATACTCAAATACCATATTAACCTGTACCAAATATTTTCTGATGGTTGTCTCGCTCAGTGTTTTATTGCTTTTTAAAGTGCCATTCCTAACCAATTCAACGATTTCTCCAATGGGTTTTCCAGAATATCCATGCATTTTCTTTAATAATTCAATATAATCTGTAAAATCTGTCTTTGTGTAGTCTAAAATTGGCTTATTACCTATAATTTCTGGTAAGTCTTTATAAAATATCTTTAGTTCGTACTCATTCTTTTCACTCCATGCGACTTGTGCTACTTTTTCTTTAAAGAATTCGGCTATTACGTCTGTAAGGTGTTTCTCAGGCTTTTTAAGTTTTGAAGGTGTTGTAATAACCCTTTGTTCTTGTTCTATTGGGTTATCGAGTAAATTCTGTAAAATATTATCGTGTGGGTTATTAAAATTACCTGATACACGTTCCTTTTCTATTTTAAAGGCTTCAATGAGCGCCTTACCCATTTCTCGGATTAACTTTTTATATGCTTCGGAATTCTTATCTAAATTTATGTTACGTCTCTCTAAGAAATTAAAGGTATAGCCTTCCGCTAATTTTAACTCATTTGAGGATATATCTCTTTTCAGAATATCTATCCGTAAGTCTCTAATCTCTAATTGCAAGGGTAATGTCACTTTAGGATTATCAATTTTAGTGGGTTTATCATCGTTATGCTTGAGATAACCATTAAAGAAATCCCTTGCAATTTCTTTTATACGGTTGTTATCTATATCTTCAGTTATTTCGGCTTGTGGAATACTATCGCCATTACCTTTCTCAAAATAACCGAAGTCATTTTTCATGAAGTCAGTGAAAGCCTTATTTATCTCTTCTTTATCCATAATATTTGAAAGTGCAAATAGTTTCACTGCTTTGGCACCCCCCACGCTACATATAATTTTAGCAGTTTTGATATCCTTTGTTCCAATCGCTTTTTTTATAAATTTGCTTTTAAAATATGATTGCAGTCGTTTGGGTACTCTAATCCTAAAATAGTAGTTCCCATTGTAACTGGTGAGGTATTTAGTATTTTTCATGCATCACCCAGTAGAGTTTTACATGAAAATGTGCCCTATTTTGTGACCTACTCATTTACGGGTATAATCCCCGTAGAGTGGCGTGAATACTGGCTTGGCTTTAGGCTAAAACAAGTGGCGGTGCAGGGATTTGAACCCCGGACACTGCGGATATGAGCCGCATGCTCTGACCACCTGAGCTACACCGCCTCATTAAGACCAAATTAGTATATACTCTAAATACTCAAAAACTCAATACCTCTAAAAAGAAATTATATCGGGATGCCGTATACAAGAGCCTGTAATTGGCGGTACTCTCTCTCTGTAGAAAACTCTTTAACTGTGTCAGTCAAATAACGCTGATGCAAATTCCCCAGGTATAAAATCCTGATAATCGCCTATTTTCTCTCCAACTCCTATCAATCGAATAGGGATATTCAGCTCTTTTTTTATAGCAAGTACAATTCCACCTTTGGATGTGCCGTCCATCTTGGTTAACGCTATACCGGTTATACCAACTGCCTCATTAAAAAGCTTTGCCTGGCTAAGTGCGTTCTGGCCCGTTGTGGCATCAAGCACAAGAAGAGTTTCATGCGGGGCGCCTGGGACTGATTTGCCTATCACACGCTTTATCTTTTTTAACTCCTCCATCAGATGAGTTTTTGTGTGCAGTCTTCCAGCCGTATCCACTATTACAAGATCAATACCTCTGGCCTTTGCTGCCTCTACAGCATCATACGCAACAGCCGCTGGGTCAGATCCATGCTGGTGTTTCACGATTGAAGCCCCTGCTCTTGTTGCCCAAACATCCAACTGCTCGATGGCCGCAGCCCGGAAAGTATCCGCTGCGGCAAGAATTACCGAATGCCCCTCTGAGACTGCTTTCATAGCAAGCTTGCCTATTGTTGTGGTTTTTCCCACCCCGTTTACCCCAAGGCAAAACACCACAAACGGCCTCTCTCTATAGAGCACAAACGGCTGAGGCATTCCCAGTATTGCAGTCATCGTGTTCTTTAAGAAAACCTTTATATCGTCTGTCTTTTTTATTTTACCGGCTTTATATTCCTCTTTAAGCCCCTCTATTATCTCCGTTGTTGATTTAACCCCTATGTCAGAGGTAAAAAGGATTTCCTCAAAAGCCTCTATAGTTTCCTCTGTTACCGCTTTGCCTGAAAAAAGCGTCTCAACGTCCATAAAAAGCGCTTCTCGCGTCTTTTTAAGGCCAGTCTTTAGCGAATCAACGAATCCCATTATATCCTATCCCTTTCAGCCCTTTAACACCGAGGCAATGTCTTCACGATTTATACCTTTTAGTACCTTTACAGTTCCGATTTTTTCTGGCAATACAAATTTCAGGTTCCCGCTCTCTGCCTTCTTATCATAACTCATCGCATTCAGCAGCGAATTGACACTGAGTTTCTGCGATGTAATTGTGGCGGGTAAGCCGTAACTTTCTATCAAATCCATAATGTCATAAGATTGCTTTTCATCAATAAGCCCTAATTTTACTGATAGTTTCCCCTCAAGATTCATACCTATTGCCACAGCCTCCCCATGCAGATACCTCGTGTAGCCGGTAACCGTTTCAATGGCATGGCCAATTGTGTGGCCAAAGTTTAATATCTCTCTGAGCCCTGATTCTCTCTCATCAAAAGACACCACCTCGGCCTTTATCTGGCATGAGCGCTTGATTATGTGAGTCAGTGCAGAGTCTTCTTTTCTTAGAATCTGCTCCCTGTGATTTTTTAAATAACTAAAGAAATCTTTATCTTTGATTACTCCGTACTTTATTACCTCCCCGATGCCGCTTATCGTCTCACGTTCCGGAAGGGTCTGTAGTGTATCTGTGTCTATAAGCACAAGACGAGGCTGATAAAAAGTGCCAATCATGTTTTTACCAAGATGATGATTCACTCCGGTCTTTCCGCCTACAGAGCTATCCACCTGAGCAAGAAGCGTTGTCGGTACCGCAATGTAATCGATGCCTCTCATATAAATAGAGGCGGCAAAGCCTGTCATGTCCCCAATAACACCACCGCCAAGCGCTACAAGAGCTGATTTTCTGTCAAGACCGCCTTTAAGCAACTCTGTTAAAATGTAAGACAACCAACTGAGGTCCTTAAACTCCTCACCATCAGGAATCAGCACAAAGCCCGTACTAAACCCCGCTTCTTTAAGTGAATTTATAACCCTACCGCCATACAAAGAAAAAACAAAAGGATTACTTATTACAAAGACCCTCTGCCCCACTTTGAGCTCTGACAGTCTCTGTCCTAAAGTATCTATAGAGCCGCCGGCTATTACTATCTCGTAGCTTCTTGGCCCTAATTCTAAACACAGGGTTTCCTTCACACAGAGCTCAGCGCACCGCTTTCCAGTGCTCTATAATTTCTTGAGCTATCTCCATGGGGCTCTTACCGTCTGTTTCTATGGTTATGTCGGCATTGCGATATTTTTCATCCCGCTGGTTTAACAGTTCTTTGATTTTTTCATAAGGGTTTTCTACTTTAAGAAGAGGCCTGTCTGTGGAATCTTTTGTCCTCTGGAGTATGGTCTCAGGGGTTGCCATAAGACAAACTATCAAACCGTTTTGCCTTAAACAGGCTATATTTTCCTCCCTGAGTACGATTCCGCCTCCGGTTGATATGACAAGTCCGCCACCGCCACCGCTTGAAATCTTTTTAGCCATCCTCGTCTCTTTATCTCTAAAGGAGGGCTCCCCATGCTCTTTGAATATATCGCATATAGTCATACCGGTTTCTGACTCTATTTCCTCATCAACATCCACAAGCTTCATCCCCAGTTCTTTTGCAAGAATCTTTCCTGCCGTGGTCTTACCGGTTCCCATAAAACCTGTTAAAACAATGTTTTTCAATCTATATCCTCTATCAAATAGCAAGACTCAGGGTCTTGGCATTGCTACCACAGTTCCGTACTCGCCCACTGCCACAAAATTACCGCTGCCATAAGCTATCTGGAAAAGTGTATGAGTTGTTCCGGATGTTCTATTATCCCAAGTTTCCCCGTCACGAGAATGCAGGAGAGTGCCGCTTGCGCCAACAACATAGAACTCATTATTACCATAGGCTACACCGTTTAAATTAGCAGTAGTGCCGCTGTTACGCGAGGTCCAGGTATTGCCGTCTGTGGAGGAATATATGGTGCCTGCCTCGCCAACCATTACATACTTAACAAAACCGGTGTAATTGTCGCCGCGTACAATATCATAAAGTGCAAGTGGGTTTGATATACTACCCATGAACGTATAGCTCCAGTTTGTGCCGTTTGTTGACTTTAAGAGCGTACCTGATTCGCCCACTGCAAAAAAAGTACTGGTAGCGTTGTCGTATGCTATTCTGTAGAGATTCTGAGGTGTCCAGCCTGCAACATTAGCGGTAGTCCAGTTACTGTAATTAGTCACATAATTTGGGATACCATTTGAGGTTACGGTCTTTATTACTCCGTTTGCCCCTACTGCTACATAAGTATTGCCAGCATAAGCCACACCATAGAAAACAGTGGTGTTATCGTCACCGTTTATATATGACCATGATGTGGAATCATCTGAATATATTAAAGACCCGCGCATACCGACAGCTATGTAAGATGGGGTTGCCCCATAGGCAACTCCGTAGAGGGATGTGCCATACCCATAATCAATGCTGCCATATGTATTAGTACGAGCCGCCTTAAACCTCCAATTAACAGCATCGGTTGAAGTCAGAATCGTTTTATTATAAAAATAATAAGTTACATTATTGCTATCTGTGGCGCTGCAGTACTCTGCGTCACCAACTATAATGAAATTGTAGTATTTAAAGCTGTCATACTTAATTCCACGAAAATCAACCGTTGTACAGCTGGAATAGTTAGGATCAGTTAACGACGATACAGTGGGTGTAGCGGTGGTCGTGGTAGTAGTGCTGGAGCTTGAGCTGCTGCTTGTTAAGTTGTCTAATGAGCTGGTTGTGGTTGTGCTGCTGGCCACAGAGGTTGTGGTTGTACTGCTGCCGGTTGAGTTGTCAGAAGAGCTGGTTGTGGTTGTTACGGTTGTTGTAGAGCCGCTGGAGGAAGATGAGCTGCCGCTATCTGCTGTGCCGCCTCCACAACCGCTTAAATACACAATACAAGCCAGTATTGCTAAATATAGCACAAATAAATTCCTGCTTCTTTTTGTCATAACATCACCTCTTTAACGAGTTTTTATCTTTCGGATTAACATTCCGTATATTTCTTAAAATTCACTGACATATTCCATATATTTGTTGAAGTTGCTGATGGTTTCACCCATAGTGTCGCCACCAAACTTTGTGAGCATTAAATCGGCAATGGTTATCGCCGTTACTGCCTCAGCAATAACTGCACAAGCTGGTACTGCGCAGACATCCGAGCGTTCATATGTTGCTTCAACAGGAGATTTTGTCTTTATATCCACAGACCTTAAAGGTTTTCGCTGGGTTGGAATGGGTTTCATAGCTCCCCTTAGGAGAATTGGCATACCATTAGACATGCCTCCCTCCACTCCTCCGCAATTATTTGTCTTTCTTATAAAGCCACTGTCTTTTTCATAAAATATCTCATCCATGACCTGAGAGCCGGGGCGCACTGCCATGTCAAACCCAAGGCCTGTTTCAACACCCTTTACGGCCTGAATTGCCATCAACGATTGTGCCAGCAGGCCGTCAAGCCGCTTATCCCACTGCGTATGGCTGCCAAGCCCTGTAGGCACATTAAGGGCAAACACTTCAAATATTCCGCCCAAAGTGTCGCCTTGCTCTTTAGCCTCATCAATAGCACACACCATATGCTTACTATCCTCCGGGTACGGGCAGCGGACATCAGATTTCTCAGCACTTTCATATAACAACTTAAGCGCAGCAGAGTCAGCAGTGTCAACTCCGGAATACCGCCTGCCAACACCGCCTATGTTTATCACATAACTTCCTGTTTTTATGCCAAACTCTCCTATAAACTTCTTACACAGTGCTCCAATAGCCACTCTCCCGGCAGTTTCACGTGCCGACGACCTTTCAAGCACATTCCTTACATCCTTAAAACCATACTTTATTACACCCGGTAAATCGGCGTGCCCAGGACGCGGTTTTGTTACAGCTGCAATACTGCCGCTCTTAGCAGCATCGTCAGACATCCCCGATTCCCAGTTTTTCCAGTCGCGGTTATCTATTTTCAGCGTTATGGGTGAGCCAAGCGTTTTTCCCCACCTGACACCCGAAAGAAACTCAACACGGTCACTCTCTATCTTCATTCTTCCGCCACGGCCATAACCCATCTGGCGCCGCTTTAAATCCACATTTATATCCTCTGCCTCTATGGACAGATTTGACGGAAGCCCATCCACTATGCCAATTATTGCCTTACCGTGTGACTCACCACCGGAGAGTGTTCTTAAATGCGGCATTACCTACCATGTTTCCTGGTTTATAACCATGCTTTAGCCTGACGTGCCATCCTCTGTCTCTCTGTTTAGAATCCTTGGTGTTATGAATATCAGAAATTCACTGTTGTTTTTAGTTACCGTGTCAGTTTTAAACAACCAACCCAATATCGGGATATCTTTTAACCACTTTGTTCCTTCATCAGATTCCTTTAGGTCTTGTTTAAATATTCCTCCGAGAACAAGTGTTTCTCCATTTTTTATGAGTGCTTTTGTATCCTCTGATATCTTCTTTGTTCTGGGTGCGTCAGAGCCACCGATTGAGGTCATGCTGACATAGTCCTCTTTGCTTATGGTTACAGTCAGTATGATGGAATTGTCCGGCGTCACCTGTGGTGTGACTGATATGTTGACAGTCACATCTTTAAAAGCAGCTGAAACCACGCTTGCTCCACCTGAGGTGGATATTTGAGGATACGGAATGCTCTCACCCTGAGATATTGTAGCCTTTTGGTTATCCATTGTTAAAACCCTCGGACTGGTCAGTATCTTACCCTTATCGGCAGACTCAAGGGCTTGTAGTTTGAGGTCAAGGCCAAGGGTGCCAAGAGCGTTTAAAAATCCCATAATTATGCTACTGCTTACGCCGCTTACTGCGGTTGGTAAATCTGCAAGATACGAATTGCCACTGAGACTGCCCTGTCCGGCGACACCAGTGCCTAATTTCCAGCCGTCTTTTGAATTATACTTTTGGTAACCGCCCCAGCTTACTCCCAGAGTATCCAACACGTTATTTGAAACCTCCACGATTCGTGCCTCTATCAGTATCTGAGCCGTCGGTTTGTCAAGACGCTTTATCATTTTATCTATTTCGTCCATTACTCTTGCCACATCTCTGATGATTAAAGAGCCGGTTCTGGCATCTGATGTTATCGTTCCTCTTTTAGAGAGCATATTGTTTTCCTGAGTTTTCAGGAACGCTTTAACGTCATCAACTTTTGCGTAGTTTATATGAAATATTTTTGTCACGAGGTCTTCGGACTCTTCTTTTATGTCTTTTAATTCTTTTTGAGACTTTGCTACCTCATTCTCCTGTTTCTGCTCAGCATCAAGAGTGCTCCGTGTGGCTATTCTTATGATATTGCCTTGCACATCACAACCCAGCGCTGGTGAATTAGTTTTAAGTATAAGTTGCATAATCTCGTACCACAGGGCATCTTTCACCTGCATGGTTGTTGTCCCTTTAACTCCGGTGTCCACCACAATATTACAGCCGCTTTCCTGAGCAAGCAGTCTAAAGACCGACACCACATCGGCATTTTGGAAATCCAGCACCAACGTACTCTGCGAGTTGCACGGCAGGGGTTTGCCGCTGCAAGAATTTATTGCAGGTTTTGATGTCTCCGAGGAGACCTGTTCGGTTTGCAAAGGGGTGACAGTTGGAGAGACAGGCGGAGTTAATTTTCTGCCGACAGCCGTTTTAGAGTCATCCATCTGAGTTGAGGGCATTTCAAAAGCTTTGTTTACTGAGGCCTCAGCCATATCAGCCGTTGTTAAAGACACAGTAAGACTGTCAGGGCCCGATAACACCTTGGAGCTGGTTCCGCTGTCAAGTACCATTTCAATCCGAACACCACCGCGTTTTTTGCTCCAGTTAAAGCTTCTGACGGGGGCAGCCACCTTATCGGGCGTTATGGCACTCAAATCAACCCCTGCAATGTCAATAACAAGACGGTCGTCGTACTTTGAAACCTCAGGAACCATCTTACCATCTCCCTTAATGACCACCTGTACGGCGCCGTCCTCATGCTTAAACTGTACGTCTGTTACACTGCTGGCCTTTTTAAGAGCAGGTTCTGCTTGCTCAGAGCTTACCTTTTCCATAAGGCCGTCAAAATCGGAGTTAGCTCCTGCCGTTTTGTCTCCCCCGGCTTGTTTTGAGACGTTTATAGTCAATACGCCACCGCTTACAAAGTGGGTTGTCTCAAGAGGAGCCTGCAGGGTTATTTCCGCTATTGTGGAAACAACATGTCCGGGTTTTGTTTGGAAATTTATCTCAGATATTCCATCTTTTTTAGATATAAGACGTTCCGTAAAGCGGCCCGGCTCTACTCCCTTTAATTCAACAAATATTTTGAAAGGATCGCTGTCTCTTGCCACCGTGTAATCAAAGTCCGAAGAGATTGTAAACCTTACGGCATAATCATATATATCAACAGCTTTAATCACTTTTGCGCCAGCTCGTTCCTCCGGCGTTTTTTCTTTAACGCTAAATCTGGATGCACAAGCAGCCAAAAAAAACAAAGATAATGACAACACAAACACCACAGCTAATAATCCGATACCTTTTCGTGGTAAACCCATATTTCTCACTTTACCTCCCTCACGTATTAACTCTAAAACAGTTTACACCAATCCGCATTCTATTGCCTAATTTTGTTGGCATGCGTCAAAAGCTCCTCAACGTACTCAAAGTACGCCTACGTCGCTTTTTCCTTGCCGCCTCGTTATGCTTCTGAATGCGACTTGGTATTACACATATAAAACACATTATGAGACCCTCCGCGGACATTACGCCGCTACCTTTTTTTTCTTACGATGTTTTTTCTTTTTGCTCTTTGACTTAGCAGAATTCTTAGCAGAATGTTTTGCAGAATCCACTGTCACATTCAAATCAAGCGAGAGTTTGCCATTTTCTGATGTGATATTTGTCCTTCTTATCGTCTTTGAGCCTCCACCCAGCCCTGTGAGTGTTATGTTTAAGTCTTTTATTATTATCGTACGCCCCTCAGGCTCCTCTGCATAGCTATCCGCTTCATGGCTTGCCAGTCTGGAGACCCTTATGGTGTTGTCATTTTCGATTGTCTTACCAAGGTGCGCAGTCTCAAGGACATGATCGAGAGCTTTTTGCCAGGGCATATCTCTAAGCTGTATAGTTATCTTACCGCTTACACCAGGGTCAAGCACAATGTTGGCGCCGCTTACCTCAGATATAAGCCTGATAACGGAGACAACATCGGCATCAACAAAATCAAGCGATATGAGATGGTCTTTAAAGTCAGGCGCATGAGCCGCTGACTCTTTTATAGCGGGCTCTTTATGCAAATCCTCCGGTTCCGTGTTTGATGCTGCGCTCACATCCACCTTGCCCTGCGGGTAGAGCCTCACCGAGAACCCGTCACTAAGTAGCTGTACATCATACTTAATCTTATCGGTTAAATCCAGCACAATCCTTACTTTATCTTTATGCTGCCAGTGTCTTATTCCTTTTATCGGGCTCTGCACGTTGAGTTTGGGCATTTTAGCGAGTCTTACGCCAGGAATATCAACAACAATTCGTCCCTCAAGAGAAAACACATCCGGGACAAGGGCACCGTCCCCTTTCACCTCAAAAACCACGGCACCATCTGCCTGTTTTAACTCTATGCCTGTAATTAGTTTGCCTGTTATCTGGCCTATGCCAGCAGTTTCAGGTTTGTCTGTTTTTTCAATCGCATGTACTTTTATGTTAAGGATATTGTCCTCAGACAGAGTCTTAATTGTAAAACCGTCAACGTAATGTATCTTTAAGGTGCTGTCTTCAGATGGGGTTATATTGTCAGAAGCTACACTCTTAGAGCCTATAACAGATACTGCAGGAGACCCCTCGCCGCCGGTGATAGTTTTACCTTTAAAAGCTCCGGAGGCCACTCCGGGCAGGTAAACACTTATTATTGACTTACTCTCCTGCGGTATAGCCTCATACGTAAACGGCTTTTCTAACACCACGTTTATATTAAGGCCGGAAACATCTATGCTTATAATAGAGTTTTGTTCAACTAAGTCACTACCCTTATTATTTTTTTCAACAGAGGCACAGCCAAAAAACAAAAAAATCACCAGAGAAGCTAAGACAGCGTTTCTAATTACCGCCACTCAACCTCCTCCTCCTCGGTTCTTAATCTGATTTTTCTCTTGATAGAAATCACTCGTCCGTATGGGTCTGTGCTATCCTCTTTGACCACTATTCCGGTAAGATTGTCTTCATTTCTGTTATTTAGGTAAATTCTTGACACTACCCCGCCATTTGGCCCCATTGGCATGCCCTTCCTTACAACAAAATATTTTCCTCCCGTAATTGTCACTAAACCATACAATTCATACTCTTTTGGGTCACCATCTTGTCTGTCAGAGCACTGCACGTGTTGCTTGCCTTTAGTGTCGCAAAGAACCCCTAAAAGCCTGATTGAGTCTAAATCGACAGTTTCAAGGGGAGTGAGGACACGTCTTTTTTTGTTTTCTTTGGTGCCAGCTCTTATCCTTTTGTTAAAAGTTATGATGGACATAAAAGGATCACGCCTGGAGGACGAACTGTACTGATATTTCACCGGTTTGGGAACATCTATCACCGGGGACTCAGCAGATTCACCCTGCGGAGTTTCAGCGTATGAGACGCCTTTAAAGAAAAACATCACTGCCAGTACTGACAATAATGCTATTTCTACCAGTTTTTTCAGTTTCCCTCCGGTTCCGGTTTAGACGTAAATGTGCTTGCGTTTAAGTTTATGCTTAAAACATCACCACCAGGTGACAGGACAATCTGGGATACATTTACTATTCTTTCAAGGGACGTCAGTCTGCTCAGGAAATCACCCAGTTGGTGGTATGTGCCCCTCATGTCAATCTTAACACGTGTCTCAAACAGTATTCCGCTTGGGTGCTCCGACTTGCCCTGCGGCTCCCATCTGCCTATGGCAAGGCCAGAGAGTTTACACTCATCGGATATCTGCTTCAAAAGACCCGATATCTCACTTTCCTCTGGCAGCCGTTTTTTTATCTCAGCATACGCTTTAATGGCCAGAGCCAACTGTTCTTTAAGCTTAGGAAGGTTAGCGACCTGCTTCTGAGCCTTTGCTATTTTCTCATCCACACTTTTTATATCCTTTTGCAGTTTGCTTATCTCTGTGGTCTTTGGACCCACCACCACAAGATAAAATGGTACTGCTATGAGGATAAAAGGTAAAACCACAATCAATATTTTCTGCCACTGAGGCAGTTTATCAATATCTATA
This sequence comes from Nitrospirota bacterium, assembly GCA_015233895.1. NCBI lineage: Bacteria > Pseudomonadati > Nitrospirota > Nitrospirota bacterium. The sequence continues at coordinate 12,436 of JADFXG010000029.1, forward strand.
TTTACCTTTTCCACTACTGTTTACCAACTCCTTGCGTTGCGTCAGTTTTGGGCTCATCCTGGTTTATTGTTGTATCAATTGCAAAATCAACGGAATTTATGCCCTCAACCGTTGAACCTAATACTGCTCTGCGCAGCACGGTGTCTTTGAAGCGGCTTGATTGTTTGAGGTTTTCGACAAAAATAACCACATCGTCATTAGACAGGGCTTTCCCCTCAATTTTTAGCAAGTTACCTGTTATATCCAACTTTGTAAACCAAACATTTTCCGGCAGCAATTTACACAGGTCGTCGAGCACTTTTACCGGAAGGCTTTGAGCTGCTGTCAACTGCCCAAGGACCTTTATGTTATCCTCTATCTTTTTCTGTTTTTCACCAAGTTTTTTGACCTCGCCTAATTTGTCATTTAAGTCCTTAAGCAAGATATCTTTATGAGCCTTGTCTTTTTTCATTTTAGTGACCTTCCCTGAAAGGTAAAAATACGTATATAGAGCGGCCCCTGAGGACACTAAAAACACAACAATCAGCAACACCAAAGCCATTGGCACTGGTGCCGCTGCCTTTTTCCTTCTCCTTGCTTTCCCATCAAGTGGAAGAAGGTTTATTTTTATCATCTGTCGCCGATTTTCCTTGTAGAGAGGCCCACAGCTACCAGAGCTAATGACGATATTGCATCCAGTTGCCTTAGGTCAAAGCTTTTCGGGATTTTTATATTTTTAAATGGATTAGCAGCCGTTACATGATAGCCTGTACGCTCAGAGAGCCCGTCTCTGAACCCATACACAAGACTGCCGCCGCCGCCTGTCATAATCTCATCTATGGCCTCCATCTCAGGGGAGTCGCTGAAATAATCCAGTGATCTGCGTATCTCCATGATAATCTGATCGTTAGCACTCAAAAGCACCGATTTAACGTCCTCAGGCGATACCCCCTCCACAGACTCCCCGCGCTTCAGGCGCTCGGCTGTCTCATAAGGCAGTTTAAACTCTCTCATGAGGGACTCCGTGTGTAATATACTGCCGATTGAGCTGTCCTTAGTAAAGACCGATACCCCGTTTTTCAGTATAGTTAACGTCGTCTTTGATGCTCCTACGTCTATTATTGCAATGTTTTTAGGTTCCTCTCCCTTAACTTTGTAATTAAGCTCAAACATGTTTTCCAGTGCAAAGGCATCCACATCCACAATTACGGGGTTGAGGCCTGACTCTCTTACAGCATTTACATAGCCGTTTAAAAAATCCTTCTTTACGGCTACCAGCACAACATCTATCTGCCCTTGTTCCTCGGCAGGTCCCAGTATCTGGTAATCAAGGTTTACATCCTCTATGCCAAACGGCACATACTGCTCGGCCTCATAGCGAATATTTTCATTTAGTACATCTTCAGTCATCTCAGGCAGCATTATTTTTTTAATTATAACTGAGGAATGGCCAGAAAGTGATATTACTACATTTTTGCTCTTTATGCGGATCTTTTTAATGAGTTCCTTTATTGCCTCCACAAGCTTGGCGCTGTCTGCAATAGAATCCTCCACTATCACAGACGGGGCAATTTCCACGTAATCAAACTGCTCTAACTCATATCCCTCCCGTGTCTCTTTCAACTGCACAGCCTTAATACAAGAGGAGCCTATGTCTAGCCCCAGGAGCGACTTACTGCCCAGTAAATCAAACATTCTGCATTTTTACATAATTTATTAGTCTTGTCAAGTGTTTTTTCTATTTTTTTATAATCACTTAACAAAAAATATCAAAAAACAGCTTTAACTATTTTGTCTGCTGCTGAGCAATGTCTGTAGTCTTATCCCATTGTCGTGCATTTTAGCAATTGCAATCAGTGCTCCACTGGAATCTTTGACCTTGTAAAAAATATCACCGGTATCGGAGGCCGGTAAAATTTTAGTAATTTTGCCATTTAAGAAGTCTCTCATATCATGTTCATCTAGTGTTATCTCATCAAGATGGGACAGTGCTCTATCCATCGAATAAATCCCCCTGTTTTCAGTCTCAGTTGTTTGTAATTGGAATGAGTCGTTAATTGTAAAGTTCCCTATCCGTGTTCGCATAAGACTATGTATGTGTCCACAGGTTCCCAGTTCCTCTGCTAAATCCGAGGCAAGCGCTCTGATATATGTTCCTTTGGAGCAGAGCACCCGGATGGTTAAAAAAGGACTTTCAAAACCAACCAGTTGAAGTTCGTATATGGTTACGGTGCGTTTGGCTCTTTCAATCTCAATGCCCTGCCGGGCAAGTTTGTAAAGTGGCTGCCCATTTAACTTAAGAGCGGAAAACATGGGCGGCGTTTGCTCTATTGTGCCGGTAAAGCGGCTGAGCGCTGTCTCTATACGCTCTGAGACATCAGCGGCTACAGGCGTCTCCCTGATTACCCGCCCCTCTCTGTCGAGGGTATCTGTAGCAGTGCCAAGCTTAATTGTTGCCACGTATTCTTTATTAAAACCGGTAAAGTACCCTGAGAGTTTTGTCGCTCTGCCAGCCATTACAATAAGTACGCCCTCGGCTAAGGGATCCAGTGTGCCGGCATGTCCCACTTTTTTTGCTTTTATAGCATACTTTAGCCTCTGTATAGCGCTGTGGCTTGTTATGCCTGAGGGTTTATTAAGGTTTATCACCAAATCCATAATTGTAGTGTGTCAGTTACAGAGCTTTCTTCAACTTTTCAAGCAACATCCCTTTAATTTCATCAAGAGTGCCGGAAATTCTGTATCCGGCTGCGTTTTTATGTCCGCCACCGCCAAAGTTACCTGCTACTGCAGCCACATTTATGCCGCCCTGCGACCGAAGAGACACTTTCCACTTCTGCGGACTGTACTCTCTGAAAAACACCGACACCTTTACCGAGTCAACCATTAAAGGGAAATTCACAAAATTTTCAGTGTCCTCGCCCAAAGCGCCGGTTTCCTTAAACATACTGTCTGTCACTACCGCTACTGACACTGAAGCAAGGTGAACCTCAATTGTGGACATCATTTGTTTAAAGAGCAGAAATTTGGCCTCTGACCAGTTATTATAAAGTTTATCAGCTATGTATGATGCACTCACGCCAAGGCCAATAAGTTTGGCACTGACGACAAGAGAGTCAGCCGACGTGTTTGAGTACCGAAAGGTGCCTGTGTCAAAAGAGATAGCAAGGTACATGTTTTCGGCCATGGATTCCGTTATCTTAACTGAAAGAGCATCGAGTAAATAGTATATAAGAAGCCCTGTTGCCGGACTTTTGGACACTATCCAGTGAGCATCGCTAAAGTGATTAGTGTCAGCATCAGCCGGAGTTGCTTCAGTTACCGTTTCATAGTCTAAGTCTCCCATCAGGTGATGGTCTATTACCAGTGTTTTTTTAAATTTTACGTCCTTTAGGCCAGTTCGTTCAATAGTGTTGCAATCCACTATGATAAGAACTGAGGACTGTGCCTCCGGGAAATTAAAATCGTTTGAAAATCTCTCTGCTTTTTGCATAAAGCGATACTGGACGGGCAGAGGGTCTCTGGATTTTACTGACGCCTCCTTACCCAATGACTCAAGGGCCTCTGCAAGGGCAAGCGCTGACCCCACAGCGTCTCCATCCGGAAACACATGCGGCACTATGTAAAATCGCTGTGCTGCCTGAATTTCTTTAATCAGATTCTCTGGTGGATTCATGATTATCTCCGTGTATTTTTTCAAATATTTTATCTATTTTGGATCCATACAGCATGGATTTATCCTCAAAAAAGCTCAACACCGGTATAACTTTCATACTCAGGGTTTTTGATATCTCTTTTCTTATAAACCCTGCAGCTGAGTTTAATACCTTAAGACTTTGTTCAACATTCTCCTTTTTAAGAATGCTGACAAACACCCTTGCCGACTTCAGGTCTTCGGCCACTGAGACATCGGTAATAGTTACAAAGCCAAGCCTGGGGTCCTTTATTTTTGTCAGAACCACATGGGCAATGTCTTCACGCAGTGACCCTGACACCCGTTGAGCGCGCTTAAAAGGGTGCATTAATTTATCTCCACCGAATAGTCCAGTAGTTCCGCCATGGGTTGTTTTTCCGTCAAATTCTTAACACTCTCCAGCGTGATGTGTATTTGCTTTACATCGTTTGATATGCAGGCGCAGTATAGAGATGCCCTTTGCCATAAGTCATTGCCGTCCTCAGCAACCGATACATTAAACTTGTTTCTAAGCCTGTCCTTCAGAGATTTAACCACAAACCTCTTGGACTTTAACGAACCGGAGTCCGGTAAGTATAAATCCATTTTTAAAACACCAACTACCAAATTCGTAAGTGCAGCCTGAATTCCATCTGTACACGTCTGATGGATGACAGTCTGCGCTCCCCCCTGATTAGAGCTTTCCTGCTATCTTTTCTATCTTGTAATTTTCTAAAATATCACCGACTTGCAGATCGTTATAGTTTTCAACCACTATGCCGCACTCATAACCTTTCAAAGCTTCTTTTATATCATCCTTAAATCTCTTAAGCGTATCTATTTTGCCGTCATAAATGACAATGTTGTCTCTGATTACCCTGATACCATCCGATGACCTCTGCACAGAACCCTCCGTAACAAGACATCCTGCCACGGTGCCTATTTTTGAAATGAAAAATGTCTGTTTCACCTCTGCTGTGCCAAGAATAACCTCCTTAAGGGTGGGCTCAAGAAGTCCCTCAAGCGCTTTCTTGACGTCATCTATAGCATCGTAGATAACATTGTAGAAACGTATGTCAACGCCCTCACGTTCGGCAAGCTTTGCGGATTTAGCATCAGCCCTTACATTAAAACCGATTATTATAGCGTTAGAAGCCGAGGCCAGCATAACATCGGAGTCGTTTATCCCTCCTGTTGATGAATGTATTACTTTTACTTTGACCTCTTCATGCTTTATGTTTTCAAGAGAACTCTTTAATGCCTCAGCAGAGCCCTGGACATCGGACTTGATGATTATATTGAGTTCCTTAATGGCTTGTTCTTTTATCTTAGCGTATAGTTCATCAAGGTTTAATTTCTTCGGATGCACCGCCTGTGTTGTCTGAGTCTTTTGTCTTCTTGCCATTATAATCTGTCTGGCTCTCTTTTCCTCATCAACAACCATGAAAGACTCACCGGCATCCGGGACATCAGAAAATCCCACAACCTCCACAGGAGTGGATGGCCCGGCCTCGGTTATCTTTGCACCCTCATCGTCAACCAGCGCCCGTACTTTCCCAAAACTGAACCCTGTTACAAAAATGTCACTAACCCTGAGTTTACCGCTTTGAATCAGCACTGTGGCCACAGCGCCGCGCCCTTTATCGAGACGGGATTCTATGACAACTCCGCGTGCCGGTTTATCAGGGTTTGCCCTGAGTTCCATCATCTCGGCCTGAAGGACAATCATCTCAAGGAGGTCTTCAATGCCTATGAGTTTTTTTGCGGATACCTGCACAAAAATGTTCTTGCCGCCCCATTCCTCGGAAATTACCTCGTGTTCGGAGAGTTCCTTCTTTATTCTATCCACGTCGGCATTGCCCTTGTCTATCTTATTGATGGCAACAACTATGGGGACATTTGCTGCCCTTGCGTGATCAATAGCTTCAACAGTCTGGGGCATAACGCCGTCGTCAGCGGCAACAACGAGCACCACGATGTCTGTGACCTTAGCGCCGCGCGCTCTCATAGAGGTAAATGCCTCATGGCCGGGTGTATCCAGAAACACTATTTCCTTGCCCTTAAGCCGCACCTTGTATGCGCCTATGTGCTGTGTGATGCCGCCTGCCTCAGACTCCGTAACCTTAGTTTTTCTCAGAGCATCAAGCAGGGAGGTTTTACCGTGGTCAACGTGTCCCATGATGGTAACAACCGGAGGGCGGGGAATGAGGTTTTCATCGTCTGCCACCTCATCTGTCGCTTCATAATTTTCAACCTCAGCCGCTTCCACCTTTATGCCAAACGCCTCAGCCACCATCAAAGCGGCATCCATATCCACCACCTGGTTTATCGTCGGCATAGTGCCTAATTCCATGAATTTTTTAATAACCTCAGATATCTTCTGGCCAATCAGATGGGCAAAATCACTTACAGTGGCGCCCTCCTGTATCTTTATTATTTTCTTTCTCGGCGCAGTAGGAAGCAGAGGCTGTTTTAGGCCCATGCCTTTTTGCATTTGTCTGCCCTTTGAGGATTTCTTACCTGGTCTTGTGTCAAATATCTTCTTTTGCTCGACCTTTCTTATTGACTGAAAAGCTCTTTGCATGCTTAATTTTGGTTTTACCCTATCTACTTTTTCTATATCAACTTTCTTTTTAAATCTGTCAGGGATTACAACCTCCTCCTCCTCTTCAACACCAGGCGCAACTGCCGGGGTGGCCGGCACAGCCGCAGAAACGGCCAAAGGCGCAGCAGCAGGGAACTTGGCAGGAGGTTTATTATGAGACTGCATCTTCTGTTCGTGAGGCTTCTGTCTTTGCTCAAGAGGTTTTTGCCCGGCAGATGCCTCCGCAGGGGCAACCGGGCGAGCAGCTTGTGGCTGCTGAGGTCTCTGTTTATTGAAAGGTTTGGATTTTGAAGCCGTATCCTGCTCAGGTGTTTTAGTTGTCAGTTTTGCCGTAATTTTCTCCACTAACTCCGGGGACAAATTTGACGAATGTGTTTTGCCTTCAATGCCCATTTGTTCAATGACGGCAAGAATCTCTCTATTCTTTACCGCAAGGGTCTTTGCCAGTTCGTTAACTCTTATCATAGCCACTTTAAGTAATCTCCTCCGATATTAACAGCTCTCTCAATTGCTGCAGGCCGTCAACCTTAACCTCAACCTTAAATATCTTTCTAAGCCGTTTTCCTTTCATTAACACATCTATGCACCGTTCATTCCGGCACACGTGATATCCTCTGCCGTGAAGCACTCTCCTGCTGTCATATACAAGCCTGCCATTTACCACAACAAGCCTCACAAGTTCGGCTTTGCCCTTTTTGGCCCTACAGGATACACACGTCCTTTGAGGATGTTCAGGCACCACTTATTACATAGTATCACAAAAAAATCTTTTTATGCAACATTTTCCTAAGGCCCAGGCTCCGATATTAAGAAGTATTTTTTTCACCTTTAGCCATACCATCTAATTTTGGGCACAAATGGTTATTGACACCTGTAAATGTATAGTGATATACTGAAGCCAGTTCTATGTTTATGTGGGAATCCATACAAAGGCAAGGTTGTTCAAAGGACGCGAATATGTTTGATGTTTCGAATTTTAGAATATCTGATTTAGTTATGTGTAATAAACACATACGTGATTTTGCCGACGTCACTAAGTCTATGGAACAGGTAGCAAATCAGATAACAAGATTTCTTTATGATAGTTTTTGTGGAAATAAAGGCAATAATTTTGCATTAGTCCGTCTTTTCCTTGTATTACCTTTTAAAGAAATACCGCCTTCTTTACAACATTTTGTCAGAGAAAATTTTAAGAATACCGCTGTTGATGAAAACACATTATGTCTGACATTAATTTCTACATCCGGAGAGAAATATGAGTGGAATTATCGTGGGCTTTCAGAGGGCCATCAGGTAATCCCTCTCTCTGATGAAGACTCTGTTAATCAGATACCTATGGTTAAAGGAATATTTGAACAGCTAAAAATAAAACTGGATGACATCAGGGAAAGTAATGATATTTTACTTTCAGATAAGTGGAATGATTTAGGTTATTTCCATGTTGACAAGGCACCAGGAAGTAACGTTGTGCCGGCACAAGATAATTTTGTTATTCCATATTCCATTCAATCGGTAATGGGGTTTGGGGGTCTGTTGCCAAATAAGAAAATGTTTATCTCAATTATATTTTCTAAAGTGCATATAGAAAAAAGCTTTAGTGGTATCTTTAGATCCATCTCGTTAAGCATGTTATATGCGCTTATCCGTTCAAACCAGGATATTTTTATAGATATTTCAGTATTACATCAGGACAAAGAAAAATCAAAGAGCGTTACTTATTCCACTACCACAAATGTCATTAATAGTCTTCTGAAAACAACAGAAGAGATTGTTTTAGAAATGGGAAATGCTTTGTATAGTTCATTAGAAGAGTTAAATCAAGCTAAAAAAACCCTGGAGGAGCATTCTCTTGAAATAACCAAAACTAGTCAGATTCAAAATATCATTAGCTCTATCATGAAAATTTCTTTCAAAAACATCGAAATATCTGAATGCTTAGAACTCTCAATGGACATACTGTTCTCTATCCCCTGGTTTTCCGCGAGATCTGTAGGATGTATCTTTCTGTTTGATGCACCAACGCAAACATTAAAATTAGCCGCAAGAAGAAACTTTCCTCATCAACTATTGTCTCCTTGTAAAACTGTTCAAATAGGCAAGTGTTTGTGCGGGCTTGCTGCTTATACAGGCGAGATAGTGTTTGCTGACTCAGTTGATGAACGCCACACTATCAGGTTTGACGGTATGGGTGAGCATGGGCATTATTGTGTTCCGATTAAATCAAAAAATAATGAAATACTGGGGGTGCTTAATGTTGATCTTAACCCTGGCCATAAAAAACACATTTTAGAAGAACAACTCCTGACAAGCTTTACAGAAACATTAGCTTATGTCATTGAAAAAATTAATATAACGCAGAGACTCCAATTCCTCGCTAACTATGATAGCCTGACCAACATTCCAAACAGAAACTTACTATATGACAGATTAGAGCAAAATTTAAATTTCATGAAACGATATGGCGGCAGCATTGCTCTTATTTATGTTGATTTAGATAAATTTAAGTCAATTAATGATAATTATGGCCATGATGTTGGTGATATAGTGCTTAAAATGGTTGCCTCCAGAATAAAAGAATGTATCCGTGATGTTGACACTGTGGCAAGAATTGGCGGCGATGAATTCGTAATACTCATATCAAAAGTTGAAGACGATAATGAAATTGAAAGAATTAGTGAACGGATTATCGCATCGTTACTTGAAGAGATGATAATAAAATCTGATAAGCATCGGGTAGGCGCTAGTTTAGGTGTGTCTATTGCCCCTAAAAATGGCAATACGTCTTCTGATATCTTTAAAAAAGCCGATATTGCAATGTACTTAGCCAAGACCACCGGCGGGAACAGATTTCTGTTTTATACCGATGAAATGGGCCAATCTCTGTCAGAAAGATATAAATTAGAAAATGATATCAGATTTGCCCTGGACAATAATGAGATTGTTATACACTATCAGCCTAAAATAGATATCAGAACCAATAGAACTATTGGCGTCGAGGCTCTCATAAGATGGCAGCACCCCGGGCTGGGTCTTATATCACCGGATAAGTTTATACCAATCGCTGAGGAAACTGGTATTATTATCCAAATTGAGGAATGGGTATTACGTACAGCCTGCTCACAATTACAACAATGGAAAGAACAGGGGTTATCTTATGACATAAGTATGGCTGTTAACATATCTATGGTCCACTTCGCATACAACAAATTTATGGAAACTATGTCTCAAATAATATATGAGTCAAACATCAATCCTTCAATGATAGAGTTTGAGATTACTGAAAGTACAGCGATGCATAACATTGAAAAGGTATCCATGGTTCTTAAGAACTTCAGTGACAGAGGCGTTAAATTTTCTATTGATGATTTCGGTACGGGGTATTCATCATTAAGCTATTTAAAGTATCTTCCATTTAATTCACTTAAAATTGATAAATCTTTTATTAAGAACATTTCTTTTGATTCTGAGGATTTTATAATAGTGAAAACCATTATAGATATGGCTCACAACCTGAAATTAAACGTGATTGCTGAGGGTGTGGAAACAGTTGAACAACTTGAATTATTAAAAACTCTCGACTGTGAAATAGCTCAGGGATTTTTATTTAGCAAACCTGTAACCCCAAATAATCTATTTCTTTTTCTGCAGAATGAATTAAAGAATCCTTAGATATTTATAAAAAGCTTTTACCCGTGCCCCAATTCTCTTTACCTGAAAGAGCATTATCGAAAATCGTCGAAAAAGCTTCGTTAGAGAGAAACACATTTTTATCAAGATGGTTGTTTTTCAGAAAAAGTCTGTCAATTTTTAGCAGCTCCATACTCCGCCTGGAAATCCAGATAACAGTGCCTTTTGCCAGGATTTCCGATTTCAAAGCAAGAAGTCCGGTTTTGAACGTTTCGGCAGTTCTATTAAAAATCTTTTCCCAAAAACTGTCAAAGGTATCTGAGTTTATATATTGATGGATTTCCGAATCATAGATATGGATAATATCGGGAGCTGTGTTAATAGCCCATTTCATAAAAAGAGTAACTTCATGCACATTAATAGGTGTTATCAGATAGGCAAGTGTGACCACTAAACGTTTCCTGCTTACAAGTTCCTCGGCAAAACGAATAGTTCTTTTAAGATCCAGTCCGGTTATTGTTTTGTATGTTTCACTTTGAAATCCTACTATTGTTGACACAGCTACTTTATTAAATCTCTTTTCGACCGCATTTATAATGCTAAGCCGGTAGTTACCGTTTGTAATAAGGGAAAACAGTATATTGGGATATTTCTGTTTTATGGAGTCAATCCAATGAAGAGACTTCTTTTGTATCAAAACCTCTCCACCTTGCACCTTTATGACTTTCGGCATGGTAATATCTACAAGTTTTGTTAGTGATTCGTATTGACCATAGTGACCATTCCACGATGGGGCGCTGACACAACACATAGCGCATTTTGAGTGGCAAGCGAGATCTAACTCGAAATTTAACATAACATACTTTTGAATGTCTCCCTGTACGGCCTTTCTAAACCTGCTGCGTTCACAAACGCAGCAGCCGTCAAAATTCGCTATCATCTGTGCAAGGTTATCATCCGTAACATGCCCAATTGCCATATCACTGTTATCTCTTGTTATGCAGCATGGGTAAACGTATCCATCATGTTTGACAAACAGTTCATAATAATGGCATGGTACCAGAGGTTTGTCAGAAAGAAAGTGTTCTTTATAGTATTTTAACTTATGACAGTTGACAACTTTATAGTTTTCGGTAATTTTGTGTTGGATAAGTGTGGAAACGATGTCTTTCCAGAAATCCGAAGCGATCAATATAAGATCGTACAGGGACTTTATCTGAAACGCATCTCTTATATTTACCACCTTTAGTCCTTCTTTTTCTCCGGAATTAAAAGAGTCCAAAAAACAAACTATTCTTATATCCGGCCTCAACTCCTCTAACAGGTTTTTAAGCATAATACCGGATTGCCCTGAACCATAAATGGAAACTCTATGGTCTTTCGGTATTTCGTCAATGGTTTTAAGTTTTTTCACAATGTTACAAATTTCAGAGTCAGGTATTTAGCATTTCCTTTGCGTACTCCATGTAGTCGTCGTTTTTATCAAGCTTTCTGTACCATTTGGCAAAGAACTTAAGTGGGCTTTTCCACTGTCCGGCATCAAACCGGAAGTCAGCAAGTGTTATAAATGAAGGTGGCTTTATGACTATGCCCATGGAATCTGCCATATACTCTGATGGAAATCCTTGCTCTTTAGCCCTTAAACAGGCATCAATGATAAAATAGGCAATATTGTCATCAAAGCCGCCTATAGCTTCAAGCGCTTCTTTGCTGATACCAAAGAGCATGGAACTTATAAATAATACTTTGCCTCCAGGTTTTGTGATTGGATATGGTGTGAAATTAAAATCTATACCGGTGCCCAGATTATATGGGGTTAGGTCAGAATTATAAAGGGGAAATCCGGCGATTCCCGCTCTTTTAATGCAATCAACCACAGAGCCGTCTTTTAAGTAAAGCACTCCCGGCAACAGAAAAACAAGAAACTCCCCCTCACTCACTGCTGCGCCGGCATTATAGAGGGCCGCAACATTGTTTGACTCTAAGAAAACCGTCTTAAGTCCTTCAAAGGAGTTTTCAATGTTACGTTTTATCTCCGCAGAGTTGGCCGCTATGATTATCTCGTAGTCAGTAAAAGCTGTGTTTTCAGCTATGGATTTAACGGTGGCAAGCAGCGGGAAAAGATCCTGCCCGGAGGGTAAAACGAAAGATACTTTTCCTGAGACTAACTGATGCTGAAAAGCCACGTATTTCCATGTGTTTACATCCCTGTCTTTTCGTACATCAAAAATGTACTTGACAACCTGAAGCGCCCTGTGGGTTGATTTACCGTCAAGGCGGTAAAACACGTTTTCTACGTACTTTTGGGCGGTTTCTTTTATCTCTTCCGGGACACCGGATTTCATTGTATTAAACAGTGCCTCCCAGTTGCCGGCAGGAGAGACTGGTTGGGCTACCCCAAGGTTTCTGTAATACTCCTCGCCGTCAACTATGTTATAAAGGTCAAACAGCGGCTTACCAAACGCCAGTGCCTCTACGCCAAGCGTGGTTTTACCCATGACAACACAGTAGTCTGATACGGCAAGCACCTTATACGGGTCATAGGAGAAAAGCACTGAGGCATCAGGCATTATAGAAAGAATAATCTTTTTGATTTCCTCAAAAGCTACATAAGTTACTTGCGGATGCCACTTAAAAATACAAAATATATCCTTATCTTTTAACCCTGAAATGAGGGATTCCCACACGGCTTTTTCAGCAGTGGCTCCCCAGAATATGTTTAATAGAAAAGATACGACTTTCTTACCTTTGGGAATTGACAACTCCTCCTTTATCTTACGCACGTAGGTCGGAGTGGTATAAGTTTTTACAGCCTCATCTATGTGAGTGTTACCGATTATGGCCAGCTTATAGAAACTGCAGTTATGGCCAATAAGGGTGTTTCGTGTGTGGTTTCCCCATAGCAGGTTAATCAGGGAGTATTCCGTATGTGTTGTAAAGTTAATCATGGGATTGTAATAGTCACCCTCTTGCAGGGTTATAAACGGGATATCATACTTTTTGGTAAGATGCCCTATTTGTTTGCCCCAGGGATTCATTTCGTGCAGGGTTATAAATAAATCGGGTTTCTCTTTCAATATTAACTGTTCAAGACAAAAATAGTCCTCCACATTTCTGGTTAAAGACCTGTGTTGCTGAAATAGTGACCAATGACGAAACCCATGCCACGTAAAATTTATTTTCATCCACTCACTGAGAAGACTATTATGAACTCTTGAGACTTTTTCCTTAGTTTCATCGTTGATATATTCAACAAGGAATTTACACTTAAAATGCCTCTTCATAACGTCAAGCTCGTACGGATAGTCAACGAGGGTGGTAAAAAACAGGATTTCAGCGCCTTCACGCTCTGCTGCCTCTGCTACAGGAAACAAAAACCTGCCGTGATGAGGAAGCGCATTAAAAAAAGCTATCTTTTTGCCTTTTAACTTCACCTGGCTGTTGCCCTCTCATTTAAAAACAACATAGACTCATATTATATACAATTTATCAACTAATAAACCACTACCCTCATGACTTCATCAAGGCCAATCTCCCCTCACTGTTTCAGCCGTGTTTCAACATGAAACATTGAAGGGTTGTAATCACTTTTAAATATCATTATAAATCAATGACTTATAGTGTGGCACGATTTGTGATATATAGTCTGTATGATGAAAACGCAAGATACACTAAACCAAAGGGTCGTAATTATAACAAGTGAGAGGGCTGCCTCGGATAACTCCTTAGCATACATGATTGGTTTTGCAGTGAGTATATCAACTGCCCTTGACATTGTGATGATTTGTAAAGACCGCTCGATGAATCAGTATCTAGAGGGGGAACCTGATATTACCACAGCCCTTGACAGCATACTGGATACAGGCAAAAGATACGGTTTAGACCTTGCAGTGGAGCTGTGTTCAACTTCTCATATTTTCAGGTTAAAAGACAATTTGAGTAAAAAGAAGGGGTTAAGCATGATTTTACTTGGCCCCTCGGTAAATCACAACAAGGTCATTGACCTTAGAAAAATTTTGAAAGAAATTCCGGTGCCTGTTCTTGCCGTATCTAAAATGCAAAGGTTCCAGCACTTAAGGGCAGTCACCGAACTGGAGGCACAACATGGGTAAATTAAGAAAAATATTAAACGAGATTAACAAGCAGCTTGAGGCCGCGGCTATCGCCGAGATGAGGATTGATAAGGCACGGGAGACGCTGCTTAACGATGAAACTGTAGGGGAGGGGCGCCGTGTTCGCAGGAGGGCTGCCAATCCGGGGATATTTTCATTTAGTGAGAACTCTCTTTCAATATCTGTGATGACAGATAAAAAACTCTATTCAAACAGTTAATTCTGATTTTACTTTAGGAGGTAAAATGATAAATATATACTTACCGGTAGCGCACACCTCGATAAATCTGGTGATAATGCTCTGCATAGGAACAGGGATTGGTATGCTTTCGGGGCTATTTGGGGTAGGGGGAGGGTTTTTAATAACTCCCGTGCTCATGATGTTTGGAATACCGCCAACAATTGCTGCTGCAAGTGGAGCCAATCAGATGGTGGCAGCCTCAACATCAGCTACACTTACTCACTGGAAACTCGGAAATGTTGACATGAAAATGGGGCTGTACCTGTTGATAGGCAGTTTCCTCGGAGGTGGACTTGGTGTCCAGGCAGTTAAAATTCTAAATGCAATGGGAAATGTTGATTTTGTTATCAAACTGACCTATGTGCTTTTGCCCTTCACAGTGGGCGGTCTTATGCTTGGTGAGACTTTGAAGAGAAAAGACCCAAACAAAAGCTCAGGACCTGGTTACAAACAGTCCCTGTTTTCCAAAATGATGTCGCTCCTTCCTTTTCAAATGGAATTTGAGAAATCAGGAGTGCGGCACTCGGCGATTTTGCCGGTGATTATTGGGATACTTGTAGGTGTGTTGGCAGCCATAATGGGAGTAGGCGGCGGGTTTATCATGGTTCCCATTATGCTTTACATTCTGAAGATGCCAATGAAAGTGATAATAGGGACAAGCGTTTTCCAGATACTGTTTACAGTTATTGAGGTCACCTTTCTTCAGTCATATACAAACCACACGGTTGACTTCGTGCTAGCTTTGGTTATGCTGATAGGCTCAAGTGTTGGCGCATACGTGGGAACAATGTTAAGTGAAAAGCTCAACACCGAACAGCTTAAGGTACTCCTTGCGTTATTAATACTCTCAGTGGGATTTAAAATATTGTTTGAACTTATGGCAAAGCCGTCTCTGCTCTTAGCTTATGCTATAACAGGAGGTAAATAGAAATGAATAAAAAAAACACAGGTTTGATGGGGCTTATTCTCACGGTGCTTGTTGTTACTCTGATAGTAAGCCAAACCCACGCAAATGCAGAACTTACTTTGAACATGGACAAAAGCGTGATTCCAATAGATACTTTTTATAAAGGCAATACACTAAATATAACCGGCAGTGTGGACAGTGGCCATGACGTAGTAGTGAAAATCACATCACCTCGTGAAAACGAATCGTTTATGGTCAAGGAGAAATCTGTTCACCTGTTCTGGTTGAATAAATACAAGCTTAAAGTATCCCAGGTCAATGACACATACATGCTTTTTAGCTCTAATAATATTGATGACATCTTATCTGCTGAAGAGAGAGCCAAATATTCACTTGGATATGATGCTGTCGGAAAAAGAGTTGAAATCACTGGCAACGATAAGGATCAACTGTTCAGAGAATTCATAAAAGTAAAAGAAAGTGGTAAGCTGTATGTTGTCTCCGGCACCAGCGTTGTTCTTAAACCCTCAGGTGCTGGTAAAAGCAGATACAGTGTTACAGTCAACTTCCCGTATCAAGTACCTATAGGCAGCTACAACGTCAATGTTTTCGCAGTCAAAGATGGTGTGGTTTCACAGAGAGCGACAGGGGCAGTGAAAATCAAAGAGGTGGGAATGGTTCGTGATCTATCCGATATGGCGATGACACACGGCGGACTTTATGGAGTGCTTGCAGTGTTAATTGCTCTTGTGGCTGGCTACGTCGTAACACCGGCAATTGCTGCCGTAAAGAAGGTGTTTGTTGTCTTTATTACACTGCCTAAGATGGTTTTTTCAAACGGAAATGGGCACCTCTCTCAGGTATCGGTACTTAAAGAGTCAACTAAGGCTGAGGAATAGAACATTTTTAACTAAAAAAAGGAGTGTGAAATGCTTGAAAAAATAGACATTAAGGAAAGATATAGAATGAAGTTGATGGGACCGGTCAGGTCAATTCTTTTGGCAACAGATGGCTCTGACTACAGCAGGGGTGCGGTGAAAGAGGCGATAGCATTTTCACGGGAGTGTAACACATCACTAAGGCTCTTAAGAGTGCTTGAGATTAACCCGGCATACGAGAGCATGGGGTTTAGCTATTCTACAGAGATGGTTAAATTGGTGGAGGAGGAACTTGACACTATAAGAGAAGATGCAGCCTTAAATAATGTGGAATGTACGACAATGTTAAAGCGCTCTGAGCGTGTGCATGAGGCAATAACAGAGGAGGCGGAAAAGCAAAGAACCGACATAATTATAATGGGACGGCGCGGGATGACAGGCTTAAAGAAATTCATAATGGGCAGCGTAACGGCAAAGGTAATAGCAAGCACCTCATCTAAAGTGCTGGTAGTTCCCAAAGAGGCGCAGTTAAAGGGAGAGACCTTGTTAGTTGCTTCAGACGGCTCTAAACACAGCGAAGGTGCTGTGAATGAGGCTATAGATATGGCAAGCCGCTGTCCGGTGGTTAAGTCACTGTTAGCAGTTTCAGTAGTTCCTGACAAAAGTAAATTAGGCCAGGCAAGAGACATTTTAAGTAAAATATCTGACAGGGCTAATGCCAGAGGGGTGAAAGTTGAGACCTTTCCACTGGTTGGCCAGCCATATAAAACACTGGTCAATGCTTCTTTAGAAATGGCGGCAGATATCATTATCATGGGCAACTATGGCAGCACAGGGTTTGCCGGGGTTTTGATGGGCAGTGTGGCGGAACGTGTAATTGCACTTTCGATGTGTTCGGTTCTGGTTGTTAAAAGCAATGCTGTACATTAAACATGTTAGCATATAACGGGTGAGTAATCCATAAATAAGTAGAGAAGGTACTTTTTTCTTCTCTATTTCATCTCCCCGATTTTTTTTGAAGGCACACATATGTAACAACCTTAGAGGCTTAATAAAGAAGAAAATACCGGCACTCTTATGTTATAGTAGCCTTAGAGATATAGGAGTTCGTAAAGAGTATGCCGATAAACAGCGAAAAGATCTACTGTGAGAAGAAGGGTTGTTACAAGTATATTGAGGTATGCAAGCACTGTAAGCATTCAACCAACTGCGGTATATACTCAAAGTACAAGCAGCCCTTGTTATTTGATATAAAGTCAAATGGAAAAAAGAGATGAAATTTGACTGCCACCTCCACACGTCTCCAAGGTCAACCTGTAGCACAATTTCACCGGAGAGTCTTCTGAAAGCTTCAATGGAGGCAGGCATAGAGGCAATAGTTATAACCGAACACGATTCTCTGTGGAGCGCTGATGAGCTTAACTCATTAAGGCTCAAATGTATAGGCGGTCTGAAGATATTTGCGGGTGTTGAGGTGTCTTGTCTTGACGGGCACTTTTTAGTATATGGACTTAAAGACCTGAGAGGGATATCTTTTAACATGCCCTCAGAGAGGTTAATTAGCCATGCCCATTTAAATGGAGCTGCCGTTGTGGCCGCTCATCCATTTAGATTTAGCCGTGAGGACGGACAGCACTGCTATGAAATTGATATTGACGGGGTTGAAGTATCAAGCAGTAATACATCGCATGAGGCTGGGCGGCTTGCTCTTAAGCTTGCAAACGAAAGGGGGCTCTTTCAGCTTACCTCAAGTGACGCCCATACGACCTCTGTCATAGGAAAATACCACACCGCATTCCCGGCACACATTTCAACGATTTCGGAGCTTGCTGAGTTCATACGCTCATATAAACAAGAATAGCTATATATCGTTTAAGTATACATCTATATTTCCTCTAAAAAAACATTGACAAAATTGTCCTCTAAGCATAGAATATCGTGAAGGGGAGTTTATATGAAGTTAGACATTGGGAAAGTTGTATATGTTTGTATCAATATTACATTGTTTTTAATACTATGTTCACGCCTCAATGCGGATGACAAAGCAGTCTCACATATTGACGTTGCGCTTGCTATAGACAGCTCCGGCAGTATGAAAAAGACGGATCCCCAAAATTTAAGAATTGCTGCTTCAAAATTATTTCTATTGTTATTAAACGGTAAAGACAGGGTTGGTATAATGAGCTTTGACACGGATGTTTATCACCTGACAGGATTGAATGAGGTAATTGATAAAAAGATATTTCTTGCTGCTGTTAATAAAGTCACCTCAAACGGTTTATACACAAATCTCTATAAAGCCATAGAAAAATCGCTGGAGATGTTAGACAGCGATGAAATGCCGGGGAAGACTAAAATAATCATACTTATGACAGATGGTAAGATGGATACAGGAAATCGTAACAGGGACAGAATGCTTGAGGATAAGCTAAAAGCCGAACTTGTAGAAAAAACAAAAGTGTCTAATATAAAGATTTTTACTATAGCTTTCAGTGACGAGTCGGATAAGGAACTTCTTGAGGCGGTTTCTAAAAAAACCGGCGGTTTTTATTATATAGCTAAAATCCCTGAGGACTTGCACCACATATTTTTATCCATATTTGAAGCTCTAAAAATGCCGGATATGCTGCCATTTGACTCTATTGAAATGGATGGAAATAGCTTTATTGTAGATAATTCGATCAAAGAAGTAAATCTTATTATTAAGAAAACCTCTGTGAAAAAGCAAATTATGATAAAATCACCAACCGGAGAATTATACAAATATAATAAAAAGCCAGATACCGTTACATGGTTTTCCTCCCCCACATTTGACATGGTTACGATAAAAAATCCACCCGAAGGAAAATGGTATGTGTTAAATTGCACAGGTAAAGGTAATAAAGTTTATATCATCACGTCCTTAAAACTCATGGCTAATTTTAATAATCAGGAAATATTTGCGGGTAAAACAATTAATATAGAAGCATGGTTTCAGAATGAGCAAAAAGAAATTATTAAAGATACTGATATTTTAAAAGAAAACGGTTTGTATATTGAATTAACCTCTCCGGAGTCAGAAGTCGTTAAAATTCCATTAACCGACACAGCAGCAGCGGGTAGCGGAGTCTATTCCGCCTCTTTTACGCCAAACACTCCTGGTATGTATACTCTTAGAATTGCTGCCTACGGCAAGACTTTTGAACGGGAAAAAATTTTGACATTCATAGTAAATGATATACAGAAATCACCTCAATCGCCTGAAAATGAAAATCATAAAGTCGAAACATCCGTACAAAATAAGCCCAAAATAAAAAAGAAGCATACCGCTGCTTCTACTGGTAAGGAGAAATCATCTTATACTAAAGTAGCTATAACCCTGATAATATTGAATATTGTTTTTGTTGTAGCGATAGTTGTTATTATAAAGCTGCTCCGGAGGAAAAAATTGTTAGGCTGGGTAAATGATAAGAATTAATACAGCTCTTTTTATTTTTATACTTCAATGTTTAGTAATGGCTGTAGGTTTCTCGGTTTTTTTAATTCTAAAACTAAAGAAATATTCTTTAAAAACTAAAGAAATCTCCGCCAGGATTAAAGAACTTGATGATATTTTAAAACAGAGAATCGAAGCCGTTAAGCACCGTATATCAGAACTCAATTTCAAACCGTTAACAAAAGACCCTGAAGACGAATTAATTAAAGATATTGAATTAGCACGCCTTAATCTATTAACTGATCTGCAAAATGGAATAAAAAAATACGCCAGTCCTGTTCTTAAAGGAGATTTTTTCACTAATACCAACAACCTTCTTATGAATCACTTTGATAATATAATAGATAAATTTCTTATCAGTGAGGTTCTAAAGGTAAAGAAAGAAAAATTAGCTTTTCAACAAGAATTTACAGATAAAGCAAACCGTTTCGAGGCTGAGAATAATAAACTTTTAAATCAATTAAAAAGTGCAGAGATACAACTGGCAACCGAAAATCAAAAAAATAACGAAACCATTTCAAATCTCAGAAAGAGGATTGCGGAGCTTTTGGCTTATAAAGAAGTTTTTGATGATTTATACAAACGCTTTACCTATATCATGAAAATAAATGAAAGTCTTAAAAAACAGGTTGAAAAATACAGAGTACAAACAGATGAAGGCAAATTATTGCTTACTGACCTGGATAAAATTAATGCTCAGATAAAGCATTCAATGGAGTTTATAGCAAACGAAAGGAGGCGATTTACACAAATCCTGTCAGCAGAGAATACAACTGAAATGCCTTCAAATCATCAAGTAATAATGACTGTGGAAACATCTGAAGATGAACGTACTCGTTTAAAAAACATTATAAAAACACTAAATAAGGAAAAAAATATTGCTATAAGAAAATATGAGATAGTTGTTTCTGAATCTGAATCGGAAAAAATAATACTCAGAAATACAATTGAAGCAATGAAAAAGAGGATGACGGAGATCTATGCTTTCAGAGGAGCTGTGGAGGATACCTTTGAGAAATTAAAGATAATACAGGAAACCAATGCCAGTCTGAAGAGGATTCTTGAGAAAAAGAACTTGAAAACAGAGGAACTCGAAGAGATGTTTGATGTTATGTCAACAAATAACAAACACCTTGAGATTTCTTTGGACGTTTTGAAAAGAGAAAACAAAAAGCTGAAATCAGTTATAGAAAATTTTGAACTTGACAAGGATTGGTTAAAAGTTAACGGAGAAGCTAAACAATTTTATAGCAAACTTGAGGAGGATTACAAGAAACTGCAAAAAGAATATTTCAACGTAGTAGTAGAACTTAGAAAGTATGAAATAACTTCATAAATAAAAGATACAGAAAATTAAACAAATTGCCTGTCAAGTTAACCCATAGGAGCACAAACCCCCCTCAAATGTGTTAACATAAAATTGCTTAGATGATAGATGAAAACACGGTTCGAGCTTTAGAGTTTAGTAAGATACTTGAAATTGCGGCCTCTTATGCAGTTACCTTTGCAGGCAGAGAGAATATTTTAAGCCTGAGACCTCTTTCAACACCTGAGGAGATTCAACACGCAACAAATTTTATAACCGAGTGGTGCAATCTTTTTGCTGAAAATAACCAGACCGGCATAGAGCCGGTTTCTGACCTGTCACTGCAGTTTACTACGCTTAAGCCCGAAAACTCCATAATTGAACCCATCGAGATAAGAGAGTTCATCCCTCTTTTTGACTCAACATATAATCTTAAGAGGTTTGCAACACAGCACCAATACTTAATAACCTCCGAGCTTGTATCAAATCTTACAACCCATCCGTTTATAAAAAAGACGATAGAAAACTCAATAGATAAAGACGGGCTTATTGTTGATACCGCTTCAAATGAACTATATCAAATAAGGTCCAGGCTCAAATCCCTGGATGTAAGATTAAGAAAACTTCTCGATGGAATTTTACAGCGAAAAGACTACTCAAACCACCTTCAGGATTTCTTTATAACCATCCGAAACAACCGCTCGGTTATTCCGGTTAAAAAAGAATCTAAAGGACAGATTCCAGGAGTTATCCACGATATATCTAAAACCGGTGAGACAATATTTGTTGAACCTTATGTGGCACAGACATTAGGGAATGAAATTGAATCGCTTAAGGGTGAGGAAAAAATTGAGGAGTTTAAAATTATAAAACACCTGTCTTCACTTATCAGAGCGCACCTTGCTGAGATAGAAAAAGACTACCAGATAACAGTTAAAATAGACGCTGTGTCGGCTCTTAGCCGCTACTCAGAGGTTTGTAACATGTCAGCACCTGAGATCAACACAAGCGGATATGTAAATATAATTTGCGGACGGCATCCAATTTTAGAGCATACTCTGCTCAGGCAGCATAAATCAGCACAACTAGTGCCCCTTGACGTTAGCATGAATAACTCTGTCAGTGCCATAGTGATAACCGGCTCTAATGCCGGAGGGAAAACCGTGGCGCTTAAAACTATCGGAGTGATTCATCTTATGGCGCTGTCCGGGATGCACGTTGCAGCGAAATCCGGCAGCAGTATTCCATTTTTGCGAAATATTTTTGTTGATATCGGAGACGACCAGTCTATAGAGGACAACATTTCAACTTTTTCCGGCCATCTTAGCCGAATATCCAGAATACTTACAGAGAGTGACAACCGGACCCTTGTGCTTTTAGATGAACTTGGCACTGGCACAGACCCCGATGAGGGCGGCTCTCTGGCCTCGGCAATTGTAAAGGCGCTTATGAAAAAAGGCTCACTTGTTGCTGTAACCACTCACCTAAGGGCGCTTAAACTTTTTGCATACTCTGACCCTGGCGTTATGGTTGGCTCAATGGAGATTGAAAGCCTGACAGACGAAAAGGGCAAAAAAGTCTTTAAACCGACCTATAAACTGGCCTTAGGGCAATTTGGCCAATCACATGCCTTTGACATTGCATCTAACTACGGACTGTCTGAAGATATAGTTAACGATGCAAGGGCTATTCTTAGCGACTCGGACTCAAAACTGGAATCGCTTCTTTCTGACCTCCACTCCGAGCTTACACTCAACAAGGAGAAGACAAAAGAGGTGGACGCTCTCAGAGAGGAACTTAGAGCGCTTAAAAGCACACTAACAACAGAGATACAGTCTGTCCGCCTGACAAAGAAACAGGCCATAAAACGAGCTGCCTCCGAAGCTGAAAAACTGCTCTTAACAGCAAAATCAGAGGCTGCTGAAATCCTCAAAGAGATTAAAACTGCTGAGGCTGAAAAAGCTAAACTATTGGTTAGAGAATTAGACCATAAGATAAAAGAGATAAAAGAAATCAAGGAATCACAATTGTCTCAGCCGCTTGTTCCAAAACTAAAAGTGTTTCCCGGTAAAAAGGTTTTTTTAAGCGGGCTAAAGGTGGTTGGCGAGGTGGTTTTGGTAAATGAGGGCAAAGGGCGTTGCACTGTATTAGCGAATGGCCGTGAAATAGAGATTTCGATAAGCGCCCTTTCCGAGATGGATGAAAAAAGTACACAAAAAACTCAACACTACAGAACTCTGAATGAGACCATAGACCGTAATGTACCCACAGAGATTAACCTTATAGGAAAGCGGGTTGACCCTGCTGTTTCTGATCTTGAGCGATATCTGAATGATGCCGTTTTAGCAAGCCTTAAAACAGTGAAAATAATTCACGGTCTTGGCACCGGAGCTCTTTCAAAGGCGGTTCGCGAGCACCTCAGCACCCATCAGCTTGTGCAATCTTTCAGAAAAGGTGAAACTGAAGACGGCGGAGATGCTGTTACAATTGCAGTGCTATGGTGACAGCGATTCAAAGAATAACTGAAGATAAGGGGAAGGCGCTGCCCATTACGGCGGGGGTGCCTCACCCCTTCCCCTTAAACCCCATCCGCAAGGAGGCCAGCCCCCTTGACCCCAGGTTTTTTGTTAGCGTTTGGATGATTTTGTTTAATGTCTTGTTGGTGTGATTGTGATTTAAGGAATTTTTTAACCGGTGTTCCGCCGCTTAAAAAGTTTCACAGCGAGCTCCGCCCGCTAACCATACGAACAGATTAAAGAATTTAAAATATGTTATTATTCTGAATAACAGTTAGGGAGTATTTATATGGACAGAGAATTTACTGTAATCATAGAACAAGATGAAGAGGGATTTTACATTGCCGATGTTCCCGAACTTAGGGGGTGCCATACCCAGGCGAAATCTCTTGATACTCTCATTGAAAGGATCAAAGAAGCGATTCAGCTTTGCATGGAAGTAAACGATGACGAACATACCTTAACGCATCTTATAGGTGTTCAAAAAGTCAGGGTATGACTAACCTACCTTCACTGACAGGTAAGGATATTATAAGTATTTTGAAAAAAGCGGGCTTCAGGATTGAAAGACAGAGAGGAAGACACGTCTTTTTAAAGCATCAGGACGGCAGGCACACTGTAATACCGGTGCATTTGGGAGAGACAATTGGGCCCGGCCTTTTTTCCAAAATAATCAGGGACATTGAAATGACCAAAGAAGATTTCTTTGGGTTTTTATAGGACAAAAAGCTGCCACCTGTCCTTTCAGATTAAAAGATTTAACAAGATTCGATTCAAATACAAACTATTCTTACTGCTTGGACAACTGCCCCTTTAACAGAGGCAGTGTCCGACAGTTTTTTCAAACAAATATCCTAATACCCAATTACGTTATTATTACCGCCAGGGCCGCTTGTGCCGTTATCTTTACAAGCATACCCTATCAGATTCCGCCTCGGACTCGTAGTTCCCTGAAAACATGCCATTACCACACTTAAGCATGTTGCTTGTGTGCCGGTTGTGCCAAATTCTCCTGTTGCCGTAAAAGCCAGTGTGCCTGCGTACGATGTTGAATTGGGATCAGTTACATCTGAGGCTATTGTGACTGTTGTTGAGCCAAAGCTGACTGTCTGCTGATAGAAAGTCATCTGTTTGGTTGTGTTTGCGGCTATTGTTGATAGACTATTTGCTGTTCCCGTTGTTACACCTGTTGTGTTTGCACCCACTGTAAATGTTGTGTTCAGAGTCTCAGACGACAAATTTGACACAACACAATAAGTTACGCCACTGGTATTACTCTGTAGATACGGCACATAATAATAGACTGTGCTTGCCGCTTCACTTAAAATAACCGTTACCGCTAATGCCAAAATAACTGTTAACAATATCGCTGTAAGTTTTTTCATTTTATTTTCCTCCATTTTTATATTTCTTCATTCATAATGTTTAATAACCAACAACAATATTCTTGCTGCCTGAGCCTGCTGTACTATTATCCTGACAAACATAACCGGCTAAATTCCTTCTTGGGTTAGTTGTTCCCTGAAAGCAGCTTAACGTTACATTTGTGCAGTTTAGTGCAGTTCCGGTTGAATAGATTGACAACACACCTCCGTAAGAAAAAGCGCCGTTGCTGAGTTCTGATGTTAAATTAAGCGTACTGTTTCCAAAAGTTACTGAATAACCATTAAACGTAATCATCTTTGTCATTTTTGCGTAAAGCCCGAGAGATGTGACGTCATTTGCCGTGCCTGCTGGGGTACCAGATGAATTAGCTTTCACTGCAAATGTCACAGCACTTGTATTATCCGATGATTTATTTGATAACATGCAGTAGGTAACAGCGCTCGAGTCGGTATGGAAGTATGGTAACGAGTAGATGACTTGTGAATGTGCATTTGATGTATTTGCAGTTGTCGTTGTGCTTGTACCAGTAGATGTCACAAAATCTGCTGTCACACTTTTATTAGAACTCATAGTTAACGAACATGTTGAACCTGTTCCTGAACAATCCCCACCCCAACTGCTAAAAGATGAGCCTGAACCGCCTGTAGCCGTTAAAATAACACTTGAGCCATTACTGTAAGTAGCTGTACCGGTATAATAGTATTTCCCTGTCGTAGTTTCAGTAGTATAGGAGCTGCTCCATGTTATTGTCCCGGAATTTGCTGTAACTGTCCCTGTCAGCGCCGATAAGCTCGTACTTTGTTTTTTGATGGTTAGGGTTGTTGGTGATGATATTGCGGTGGTAGTGGTTGTTGAGGATGTGGCAGTAGTGGTTGTGGTTGATGTTAAATATTTAATTACCGATTCACCAACAACCATATATGCCGATGTGCCGCCGTAGTTATCCCACATATACACAAAAACACGGGCGTTTTGGTAGGAGCTCCAGCTGCTGCCACTATAAGTACCGGATGATGATTGAATTGTTGTTCCACCATAATTATCATAATTGCTGGATGCTGTCACAACAGTATATGTTTGATCACTATTGAGTTTAATTCTTGTATAGTACCATGTACTATCTGATATTAAGGTTGATCCTCCATATGAGTGATCTGTTGTTAAAGGTTGAGCACTACCAGCAGGACTTATTTCACCACCAGTGCTATTCATATCATAAAAAATACCAGCATTGGCACCCATATAACCTGAACCATATGCCAACCATTTAATATACGTTTCTGTGCCGACAAGATTATACGTATTTGAGGTTTTTAAACCAGCACCTTGCCTGTAACCAACACCATTAATTTTCATCCCATCAGATGTTGTACTCATAGTACCCGTTCCATATCCAATATCCAAAGACTGCCAGTAGCTACTTGTCAACGGTACAGAAAATTTAACTTTTGCTTCACCGACCACCATATAAGCTGATGTGCCACCATAGTTATCCCATAAATACACAAACACATATTCACTCTGGAAGTAGCTCCAATTGTTGCCGCTATAGGTACCGGAGTATGACAACAATGTTGTTCCACCTGAATCATCATAATTGCTGGATGCTGTCACAACAGTATATGTTTGATCGCTATTAAGTTTAATTCTCGTGTAGTACCAAGTGTTATCCGATATTACGGTTGAACCTCCATATGAATGATCTGTTGTTAAATAGCCACCGGAGTTAGCTATACCTATATACGCATAATCATTAGTATAGTCATATTCAATACCAGCATTAGCACCCATATAACCAGAACCAGATGCTTTCCATTTAATGTATATTGTTGCACCAACCATATTATACGTACTTATTGTTCTTAACCCTGCTCCTTGCCTGGAACCAACACCATTAATTTTTAGTCCATCAGATGTTGTACTCATAGTACCCGTTCCATATCCAATATCTAAAGACTGCCAATAACTACTTGTCAATGGGATTGTAGTTGTAGAATCAGCCATGGATATTGTAGGTATGAGCATTATTAGGATTACTAACAATGTCTCTAAAAACCTATTCGATTTAAAAACAGCCTCCATATCTTACCTCCTTCAGAATCATTGTGGAAATGCCACAATTGAATTTCTTCACTTACAACACACCCTAAAAACGCGGATTCGCCATAGTATATTCCTCCCTTTATTCAGTTGCGATTAACAAAAAACAGCGCCCAAAGCTAATATTTAGATTTTTTAAGACGTTTCCCTCCTCTGTCATTCCCGACCCCGATTGGGAATCCAGTCTTTTATGCCTTTCAACTTAAAAAGCATGGATTCCGGCTTTTGCTCGGAATGACAAGGCTGAGATTGCCACACCCCCTTAGGGGGTTCGCAATGACGGCTCTGGGTCTTGGGAGTTGTCCAATAAGGGGCTCGTAGACGTGAGGGTTCGTAATGACCGGATTGGAGCCGCGTTTCCCTGTCCGTCATTGAGAGGAGCGTTAGCGACGTAGCAATCTCCTCTGTATTTTTGTAATTTAGTTTACAATCAGCCATTAAAAAAGGCACGGGTTCACCATCATCCAAAAACGGCAAAGCTTTGTGCAAATTGGGTTCTTCTTTTGTTACAGTGCGGTTTCTTACAGAGTGGTTGTTACGGAGTGTTTTACTTCTTGAGACAGCTTTTGATATAGATAGATAGATAGATAGATAGATAGATAGATAGATAGATAGATAGATAGATAGATAGATAGATAGATAGATAGATAGATAGATAGATAGATAGATAGATAGATAGATAGATAGATAGATAGATAGATAGATAGATAGATAGATAGATAGATAGA
>JADFXG010000030.1 GCA_015233895.1 Nitrospirota bacterium
GAGACAGCCATTGAGAAACTGGAGCCAGACTGTCTCTCAACTTGCTTTATTTTTTGAGGGTAGGCTAAAATTGGATATTACCGTTTAAGGTGATTTCACACTTGACACAGTTTATTGAATATATCCTTTTCCAATTAAGGAAATTTTTTGATTTACCTGTCTTTAATCTCTTACATTATTCTATTTTCTTGTTTTTCATCATATTTAATTTCCATATTATGCTTAAATCTGGTCTATATCTGTTATTTTTATGTTTTAGGCGCACTTCTCCCATCTAAACTCCTTCCATTGTGAGTTGATTCATCTTTTTTAGATTAAAGGCAAAACATAGTAAACTAAAGTGTAAAGCTTTTTTCAGTAATCCTTTGTACCGTACTCTGGTATATCCATAACTGCGTTTCAATGTCCCAAACACTCGTTCTACTGCCGACCTATATATGACCATCGTCCACTTTCGCTTTTGTTAATACCACTCTTCTTATCAGTCCGCTCCTCTGATCTACACTCTCATGTACCTTATAACCATAGTAATTCAGTCTTTTTCCTTTACACGTCCACTGTCAGGATCCACTTTTGACTCTCAGGCTGTCCCATCTACATTCTTGCCAGGTTTTGATACGCTTGCAGATACTATACTGGCATCTATCAAGGTCCCCTTCTCCATTAACCTCAATAAAACACATTCTCAAGAAACAAACCTTTGGCGGGCATGGTTTTACCGGCAAGGGTTCTGTCGCAAGCATTTATTATTTCAATTACTCTTAGCGTATCAACTTTGCCGTAACCGGCATCAACCAAAGTGCCGGCTATGTTTCTGACCATATGGCGAAGAAAGCCACTAGCCGTTATCGTTATTTTTATATAGTTTCCTTCAATAACCGTTCCCAAAAGCTCAACATGTTCCATTAGTGATATGTTTAACGAAAAAATCTCTCTCTCAGTTGTTTTAATGTCAGTGTCAGAGGCGGTAAATGATTTAAAGTCTTTTTTACCGATAAAACACTTTGCCGCATCAGTCATTTTGACAACATCAAGGGGGCGCTTCAGGTGGCAGCAGTACCGATAGAAGAAAGGACTTAGCACCTCTGAGTTACAGATTATGTAGAAGTAGGTTTTAGACTTTGCATCATACTGCGGGTGAAAGCCGGAGTCAACAACAGCGGCAGCGGTTATCTTAATATCCTCAGGGAGAGAGCTGTTCAGGGCTCTCATAAATATGTCAGGGCTATGGTTTGATGATGTGCTAAAAGCGGCAATTTGCCTGAGAGCATGAACTCCGGAATCAGTGCGGCCTGAGCCAATTAACGTGACATTCTCACCGGTTATATCCTCTAAGACGGCTTCAATCGTACCTGCTATGGTTTTACCAATGGGTTGCCTTTGCCAGCCAAGATACTTCGTCCCGTCGTATTGTATCGTCAACCGGATTCTTTTTGACATTTCAGGGAACAGCCGAGTCTGAGTCAACAGGTTTTAAATAAATTTTCAAAAATGGGCGAAGTTCCTCAAAATGGACAAACAAAGAGTCGCGCAGGTCTGACACAGCCTCCTCAGAGCTATTCCCCTCTCCGTACAGGTCAACCTCCAGACACTCTGCAACAAATCTGTCATTTTTTTGCCTTATTGTAAAATGAAATGTTTGTATCATAGGGGTGTGAAGGAATTGTTATCAGGCGTCTTTTATGAGGTCTCAGGGCTGTCTGAACCGCTAGTGCTTGCAGATATGTCGGAGTAATTCTTATAATATGATTGCACTTTTGCGATGTAGTTTTTGGTTTCAGCAGGCATTCTTGACGGGCGTCTTTCAAGATTACCCATACCCCAGTTGTATGCTGCTACGGCTTGAGTGACATTTCCGTCATATCTGTCCAGAAGTTGCCGGAGGTATTTAGTGCCACCCTCGATATTTTCCCTGGGATTAAATGAATTTCTTACACCAAGGTCTCTGGCAGTTGCCGGCATAAGCTGCATAAGTCCTCTTGCTCCGGCTCTGGATACTGCATGGGAGTTGCCTCCGCTTTCGGCTCGCATCACGGCTTTTATCAGAGCTGAGTCCACTCCGTATTTATCTGCCGCCCTCTGTACCACCTCATCGTATTTGTCAACTCGTGAGTTTGGAGCCATTGTGTTAGCGTTAGAGGAGTCGGTTTTACTATCAGCTGGTTTACTGTTATCAACTGTGCCCGGATCTTCTAAAGATTTGTATGACTGCTCAAAATCCTGACGCTTTGCTATATTATTTGACGCAAGCATGGCATCATGGTAAGCATAATCTGACATTGCACTATAGAGCGATGTGGATGCACTGGAGGACTTATTGTCATCTAAACCAATAGAGGGAAGTTGATTCCCTGCAGCCGGCAAAATATTCCTGTTTTGCCCATCATCTTTTGAGGTTGATATGTCAAGGGCTTTAATAAAGGTATTCTTTAGGGTTTCCTGTTGGTTAGGATCAGCGTGTTTATGATTATCGGGCTTTTTATGGGTCATTGCGGTGTGTAAAACCGACCTGAAGTCTTGTCTGCGTCCTAAAGATGACCCGTCAGTTTTTGAAACCAGGTCCTGGCCACTGTCTAAACTTGCATTTATGTTACCAACCATATGTATATTGTTGCAATTATTGTGCCAGCGACTTTTTTTATAAAACCGGCAACCCCAATAAAAATCTTGACTTTTTAAGTGGTAACTGATATGCTTGGTTTAAAGCACGCATAATATACTTATCCATAGTATAAGAGTATTTATGAAGTGTATTGGCTGTTGAGTGTAGTGATGTGGTTTGTATATTTGCAAAGATGAAAGTGAACGAGGGGATGGTCGTTATGGCTTGATTGAGACAGGCTATTTTTGTTTAAGGGAGCAAAAGGTGGATGAAGGGGTACATTGTCTGAGATTGTTTATCTTAATCGTCGTTGGCAATGATTATCCAACTCTATATAAATAAACAAGCAGGAGAAAAAAATTATGAGTATTTCAAAGGAGAATTTAGTTCTGATTGCTCCGGCATCTGCATCGGTAGCAGAGAGTTTTGTTGAGCCATTGAATACTGCGATGGATGAGTTTGAAATTTCTGTGAATAAGAAACGCCAGGCAGCATTTCTTGCTCAAATTTTGTATGAATCTACATCTCTGACACATTTGGAGGAGAATCTCAATTATAATGAAGATGGTTTAAAGAATCACTTTGGCTCGCACTTCAGTCAGGAGGAATTTGCAGTTTTTGCCAGACAGAAAGAAAAAATTGCTAACAGAGTTTATGCTAACAGGATGGGTAATGGTCCTGAGACTTCAGGTGATGGTTATAGATATAGAGGGAGGGGGTTAATTCAACTGACTGGTAAAGACAATTATAAAAAATGTGGAGATGCTTTAGAGTTAGATTTGGTTAAAAATCCTGAATTGTTAAAAGAACCTGTTAGTGCGTGTAGATCGGCAGCCTGGTTTTGGAAAAAACATGGGTTGAACGAATTAGCCGATATAGATCATTTTACAGAAATCACTATTAAAATTAATGGTGGAGAGAATGGTTTAGTTGAAAGAAAAAATTTTTGGGCTAAGGCAAAAGAAGTTTTAAAAAGTTCTTAGAAGTTTGTTTTGGACTGGGGGGTCAAAACCCCTTGCAACAGGGTATTCCCCTCAGGGGAGAGGGTTTAAGGGAGAGGGCAAAGCCCTTTCCCTTATTTACCAAATTTCCTTACGATTTTTTATCTAACTATTTCAACTTGTTTATTAGGAATTTCGCCAAACATCTCAGGTGCATAGAGCGCTTCAACACGGCTTTCGGGCAGCAGGAATGTTCCCTCATTATTATACCTGACCGTATATGTCACACTGAATTTCCCTTTTGGTACGTACCGGTAGTAGGCTTTAAGTCCTTCAAATGAGTTTTCTCTGTAAACCTCATCGGCATAGCCTTGATTTATTGAAGTGTTGGCAGAGGTGGAAAGAATGGCAGAACTCCTTTTTAATCCGCCGCCTAATATTGATGATCCCGCAGGGATTGGGTCAGAGACTACAACCCATGTCATATCACTTTGAGCGTCAATTTCAAGAGTTACACTTGCAACATCGCCCTTTGACCACTTGCCCTGGGTTTTCTGCTGAACCGGCTCCACGGTTTTCTTTATCTGGTATCCGGTTGAAACAGGCTCTTTTAGCGGGATAGCAGCAAGCGATGAGACTGTGACCCACGGAGCTCCTTCACCGCTGTGCACAACTGAAAGAGTATTTCCTTTAACGGTGTTTACATCAGGCCAGCCAAAAGACAAAGTGCCGCCTTTTGAGGTTTTATTAAATTCAATTTTTTTGCTCTTATCCGCTAAGGTAGCCGATGTGGTTCCGGTTACTTTTGTTTTTTCAAATTTAGCCGAAAACTTATCCATCGCCACAACTCCCCATGCGTTAGCTACCGTTGTGCTCCAGTGGCCGTGTTTTAATGACTGCACAGTGCCATTAGCTATTCGTACAACATCCTCTTTCCAGTCATCAAAGGGAAGCACCGTAAGGAGCGCCTTAACCGTGTTGGTATCCGGTGAGGACATAAGCCAAAACAGGTTTTGGTTAGCGTTCGTTGACAGTCCCATTACAGTTCCCTGTATATTCATTTTTGAGCGTAAAATTGTTTTTGCATCTTTCAAGAGCTTATCCCGATTGGCGATGTTTTGTCCCCGTTGCAGGATGTTTATCCAGTCAAGCAGAGCTGAGGTTGGCCACAAGTTAGGCTCAATGGTTATAGGTTTAAGGTAACCAGCTTCAACTGCAGCGTAACGGGAAATAGCCTCAATAGCCGCAAGTTTTCTTATTGATACATCCGCAGTAGGAAGTGACGAGTTCCGTATAACCTTGCCCTCAACAAAATTAGTGAGGGCGCTGAGCATTTGTGATAAAATCGGGGCAGGAATCTTATATTGTGCCTCATTCAATATGGAAATAATGTATGAAGTCAGCACATCGCTACCCTGAAGCATTGTTGGAAAGTATTTTGCAAAGCCTTCTGTATCAAGATATGCGGGGATTGTCTCCATTATCTTGTCTAATGCCTTTTTATCTCTCAGAGCAACGGCTTTCGATATCCTCTGTTCAAGACAGGTGTATGGATAGCTGCTCATAAAATTAGAGACGCCATCAAGCCCATTAGAGAGCTGCCCGGAAACCTTTACATTTATCCCGCCTTTTTCTGAGACGGCACTTGCAGGTTTTTCAACTTGAATGTTATATTTTTTGTCTTTGATTTGAGTAAGGGTTGCCTGAAAAGTCCTCACCCTTACAGCTTCAAGCACTGTGGAGAATTTCTTAAGTTTATCTGAGGCCTTACCAGAAGTCTCTTTAGCCGCAACCTCATAATCAATTCGCTTAACGCCATAAGGAACCGTGATTTCCCAGCCGATATCCTTTGCCTCACCGGGAGCCAACTTCTCAGTTATTTTATTACGAGGGGTATTCCCCGCTTTTCCATCGATCGTTAAGTCTAACCCAACCTCTGCTTCAATAGTATGTTCAGAGCCGTTTCTGATGGTAAAGCCTGCTCTGTACGTGTCCCCTTCACGGACAGTTGGAGGGGTGCCGCCAAATAGGATTAAATCCTGAGACGATTTTATTGTGGTCTCTCCTGTGCCAAAAAGATTAGCGCCGGATGATGCCACAGCAACTATTTTAAAGGAGGTAAGAGAATCATTTAGAGGGATTTCAACATCAGCTTCTCCATTAGCATCAACCTTTACAGTGCCTTTCCAAAAAAGCAGCGTGTCAAAAAGCTCTCTGGTAATTTGTCTTCCTCCGCCACCTCCATGCGGAAGGGCTTTCTTACCGAAGTGGCGCTTACCTACCACCATCATCTGGGCTGTTGAGGTTACAACTTCATATGGGCGCTCGCCCATCATTGACTTTAACAAATCCCAACTGTCGTTTGGATAAAGCTCTAAAAGCCCCTCATCAACAGCCGCCGCAGCCACCTCAGTGCCGGCAGATGCAGGTTTCCCCTCTGGTGTTGCAACCTTTATGTGTACTTTTGCATGACTACGAATCTTATAGGTATCTCTGTCAGCTTTGACCTCTACATTTAACGTGTTAGGGCGCCAGCCAACCCTGATTTTGCTAAGGCCAAACTTATAGGCAGGTTTTCCAGGATCAAACATAAACCCGGGTTTTTCCTCACCTATGCGCCCCCTTACGGCAAATACCGAAACATACACGTTAGGAGTATAGTTATTCTTTACCGGAAGCTCAAACACCGGCTCCTTACCGCTTACTTTCTTTACAAAATAATCAATCACTCCTTCTCGCTCTACAGATACTAAAACCGTTGCCTCCCTGAAAGGCATTCTTACCTGAAAACGGGCAGTCTCCCCAGACTCGTATTTTCTTTTTTCAGGAATAACATCTATCCTGTCACTGTTACCTGCGGTGGGAGACCACCAGTCAGTACCATCAGAGACCCAGAACTCGGTGTTTGCATACGTTTTGTTACCAGCGTCATCAGTTGTTTCGGCCTCAATTATCATATTACCACCAACCTTTGCAACAGCATCACAAATTAACAGTCCCTGCGCATTGGTTTTTCCCTCACACGCCACCCCTGTTTTCTTTATTTCTGTCACATTGCTATAACCGTAAAATCCGCCCGTTATCCTTCGTCTGTGGCTGTAGGTGTTCCTCTGATAGAAATCAGCCTTAACCGTGGCATTGGTAACAGGCTTACCCTTTGTGTCCAAAACTACTGTTTGAAATTTGACAGTGTCTTTAACTAACACCCATTTTTCTGTTTTAATCCCGACGAAGTGTTTGGATGGATACAGATTTGTGTGTGTGGAGACGGTTTGAACCTCACCGTTAGGGTCAGAGTACTCAAGTTCAGTCAGGAGCATGGCAGGAGTTTTAATTTCAGGGATTTTCTTAAAAACAGCCCGTCCTCCGCCCCCGTTATCAAGATTAAAGCTCAAGGTTTCAAGTTTAAACGGTTTTTCTTTTTGGATGTTCCCGCCCTCATTGTCCTCCTCAGCGTCCTCTCCATTTGTTGTTTCGATGCCCTCTTTTAGTTCATTGCCGGAGAAAGTAAAATCCCCATAGTCAGGAAAACGCAGTTGATATGAGCTGATTTCGGCTCTTACTTTTACCGGTAGTTTTGATGCCCCACCTCCGGAAAGATACGCAGCCGATACGTTAAAAACCACCTCTTTTGGTTTTATCAGAGGCGTTTGAGAGGCTGTGAGCTGCCCTCTCATAAGCGGCACCCGAAACTCCTCCACTTTAAATGTACCGGTCAAAATGTCTGACGATTTATTACTGCTTTTAGACAGGAGTGACTCATAGTTGCCAAGCTTGGCATCTTTAGGAATCTGCCACACCCCTTCAGAGTACCCGCCTGTGTTCCATTTTATTGGAACATTGTAACTCTGCTGGCCTCCCCGATGAGTGATTGTCATTTGATTAGGAAGCTCCTCCGGTTTAACAAGCGCAAACCCAAGGCCTGTTCGCTTTCTGGCAACGTGTTTAAAGTGAACGGTTTCCCCTGCCCTAAAAAGAGTCCGGTCAAAAATCGTGTGAATTGTAATCTTGCCGGATTGTGAGTAATCATTTGAAAATAAATTAAATCTCCACGGCTCTATCCCCTCATCCCAGCTTGAGTGAATGAAAGTTAAATCGTTGCCTTTTCTGGCAAATACAAACAGTCCGCCTCCAATGCCGTTTAGTGCCTGGGGGTTTTCAGTGTAATTTATACTAAGGTTGTTGTATGGGAGTTTATCCGATGAAATCTCCTTGTTAATCTTAGCGATGCCGCTTTCGTCTGTTTTGCCTTGCCAAAGGATTTTACCGTTACAGTCTCTCAGGGTGACATCTGCGTCCTTAACCGGCTCTGCCGTATCAAGAGTTGTAACCCAAACGACAGAGGACTCACGTCCCCATTTAAAGTGAGCCGACAGATTAGTGACCAGTGCTCCTGCCTGCACGTACATGGTTTTTGCGTCTTCTAACAGGTGTTTGCCTAAGATATTACTTTGCAGCTCTACGATATAAAATCCTGGGGTTTTAAGGGGAATCCCTACGATTTCAAAATCTTTGCCGGCTCCGGGAAGGGGAATCTTTAAGCTTTCAGTTTTGTCTTTATCCGAAAGAATCGGTTTTTCCCGTACAGCCGCAGACAGTGTCCTAAGCCATTTGATTATATCCTCTTCGCTTGTTTTGGTAGTTTGGTGAATTTTCCCATTTATTTCGGCTGAGGTTTCCTTCTTTGCCAAATTAAGCATAGTCTCTATGTTTCTAACAGTTATGGGAAGGGCGGGGGATGCGTTTAACTCAAGAATTCCAAAGCGGGAGGTGAATTTGGCAAGCGGCGGGTACTCATCGGTAGCTACTTTCAGAGGGAACTTATCAGAGTTTGAAAGTGCTCTGCCTGAATCGTCTTTTATATTAGCTGGTAAGATGACGCTAAATGTTGACTTTTCAGGAAACGGCCCTTCAAAATGGCCATATGTCACATAGGTATCATTATCGTGTGCTTCTTTGTCTTTTAAATTCCAGGTTTTGCCGGAATCTGATCTTAAAGTAATTTCTTTAACGACACTCCACGGGATGGAGGCTGACAACAGCATTTTCATAGCGGTTATGGGAATGCACTGCTTTTCGGGGCGTTCCCGCTGGCACTCAAACGTAATGGTAAACGGCGGGCGGGTTTTGTATGTAAGGGTTTGGTCCTGAGTTGTGGCAACACCGCTTTTAGATTTAACACCTTTGCCCCAGACTATTTTTACCTCTTTGTCGGGAGGAAGTGCTCTTTTACACTGAAACACCACCATGGGAGCCTTTTTGTCTTCTACCCACATGGTTTTTATTATTTGCTTTTTTATTTTGTCATCCAATAAATTAATACCGATTTTCTCTCCTATCCCGTTAACACTGCAATAGAGGTTTTCCAAAACCGATTTTTCATCCACAGCGGCATCAAGTGTAAAAGCAAATGCTTGTTCCTCCTCGATAATTGCCCCCTCGTATGGCTCTTGCCGGACAACAGCAGGGCCTCCGGTTGAGAAACTAAATTCTCTCTTTCCGGTAATAGCCTTTCCTGAGAGAGTTTTCAGATCGTCTTTTAGTTTAAAGTTACATACAGTACCGGCAGGTAAATCAGCGGCAAAATCGTAAGACCAGTTCTTGCCGTCAATCCATCTGCCTGTGGCGTTATCGGTGCAATTGGTATCGAAGGGGTTTTTAAGGAAAGGATTACCAAAGGGAACAATTTGTTCTGAAAACCGCACTGCCACCTGTCTGACATTTTTAACCGTACCCTCCGGTGTAAATGCAACGACCTGTGCAGATTCCACAGTGTGGGCTATTGCATGTGATAGTAAAAATAAGGCAGCTAAAATTAAAAAAACTGTTAATGATTTTCTGAACTTGTTTATCATGTATTTTCTCCCGCCATTAGTTTTTAAACGTAGATTAATAGACATTAACATTTTAATCTTAACTCTAAAAAAAAGCAATTGACTTGCGTGACTACATTGTATAGCTTATACCAAGTGGCAATCTAAACTATAATATAAAGAGGAGATTACTACGTCGCTACGCTCCTCGTAATGACGGATAATGGCGCTCATGAACAGCCCACGCCGTCATTGCGAACCCCCGAAGAGGGTGTAGCAATCTCCTCTTTTGAGCGCAACTTAGTATTAATCAACCTTAAGCATTTTTGATTGTAATATTATGTAGATTATATTGAAATAATTTTAGCTAAAGAATAGACTATTCCATGTTAGCCGATGTATTAACTTTATTTTCGTTATAAATCGCTATTAGATCTGCAATTATTAGATAAGTATACAAGACTACATCTTCCGCTTCTTGTTGTTTTGGTCTCTGTTTGTGTGCTCCGCCTTGGGTCATTTCCATTGTATATTCGATTCTTTTCTTTAATTCATCATAGTAATTTTTGAGAAATTTCTTTTTTGTTTCACTTTCAACACGTGGAGCCACAAAATCTTTGAGGCGATTTATAAATCTGTTTCTGTCATCTGCTCCTTGTGGAGGGTTCAAAATGTCTGCAATATCCATTAGTAACGTACGACATGAAGCAACTGAATTTTTCCAATCTTCTGGATTTTCACTTGCTATATTTTGTTCTATAGAATTTAATCTTTGTTTAATATCAGAAAATATTTCTCTCAAAATAGGCTCTACATTATTTCTCTTTTTTTCAAAAATACTCTGAGCTATGTTTCCGAATTGCCATTTTGTATAGATATCAAGGGCAAAATTGTATGTATCTGTTCTGTACTTCGCTAGATACTGAGTTACTTGTTGAGCTTCTTCTTTTAATCTCTTACGTTCAGCAGAATTTCCAAATCCTGGCGAAACTATTTGATAAGGATTTGAGCTTGCTATTGATATATCCCTGTCCTTGGCGGCTTCGATGCTTGTTTTGTACGTTTCTACAATAAATTGGTTCAGTTCAGCATATTCGGCCCACTGTTTAAAAAGTTTAACATTTTCTGGTATATCTAAAAGCAGAGACAACCTTGAGCTCTTTAATAAAATGTTATGCAGAGGTAAACGGCTATTTGTTATATCTAACATTATTTCCTCTGCAAGTTTTGTTATGTCAAGATTCTTCGTCAAACATCCCTCAGTAAATATGATAAACTGTTACTTGACATTTTTGCAAAGCTAAAGTCTCTCCTTTTAAAGGCGAGAGGGGCAGCTAATTCTTTTTTACCCATTTAATTCGGTAAGGAGCCTAAAATACTCATCTCTGCTAATACCCGCAGTCCTTAAATTGTTTTTGATTATAAAAACCGGAACATCTTTTCTGTTTGGGATAACCACTGGTCTTACAACACCAGTTTTTGTATAAATAAAATGATCACCTTCCACACGGGCTAATTTAAACCCGGCTTTTTCAAACACATTCCCCAACTTCTCATAAGAAACAGGAACTATACGTGGCATTACAATTACACACTTACTAATTCTGTGGCTACTATTTTAGGTGATACCCACCTGTCATTTTCATCTTTTCGATAATTAGACTCTGTCAGTATTTCATCAAGAGTCCCCATTTTTTCTGCCTCTTCTATGAAAAGTCTGACCGCAGTCTTCAGCATTTCTTTGGAATGCTCAACGCTGTCTCCACAGCTTGAAACATCCAGCTCAGGACAATAGGCAACAAATACATCGCCCTCCTTAAATACAATTATATCGTAATCTATTGATACCATTTGTCTCCTCGTTTATATTATACAGAACACCGCGAAGTTTTAAAATCGGACAATTGCCCATATCATGCTAAGATTACATTTTGTGTGCCAATAAATTCAGATTCCATCTTAGGGTCGCCATCCTCAAGCAATATTTCAATTACTTCTTTTAAATTGTTGTTTATTTCATCAAGGGTTTCAGCCTGAGAATGTGCTCCAGGAAAACCAGGCACGTATCCAATGTATAAACCAGTATCCGAACAACGTTCAATGACTGCTGTGTATGTTTTCATTGTTATCCCCTCTGAAGACTTTAGCTGACACTCCTAATCAAAAACCTCATGTAATCATTTTAAAACTGTTTATAAGAAAAATCAACAGGTTTGCGTAACTTAATAGATTGCCATACCGATGTTTACTACTTAACATGCGGCTTCTTTGAACACGTGGCGGAACCGCAACCGTGGCACCCTCCGCCGCTCCCTTTTTTAAACATCGATCTGTATAAAATATAAACTGCCCCTGACACTATGACCGTTATCCAGAAATAATCAGTTATCGCCATGTTTTCACACTCCTAATTTTAGTAATGCTCCAACCTGATAAATCACAAAGGCTGCTGCCCAGGCAAGAGACAATTCATAAGAGACTGCAACACCAAACCATTTCCACGAGCCAAACTCATGCTTAAACGCTGCTGCCGTAACCATACACGGCATGTAAATTAATACAAATACCATAAAGGCATAGGCACTAAGCGGACTAAATGCTCCGTGTATAGCAGAAATCAAAGGTGACGGAGTCTCTTTTGGCCCCCCTCCTCCTATACTTGATATCATAAGGGAGGAAAACACATTCCTTACCGAGTCCCTGCACGCCTTTATAAATGAAATGATTAACTCTCTTAGATCATCCGCCACAGATAATGTCTTATTAGCTTCCCCCTTTTTTGTGCCGGCATATATCTCACCCATCGTGCTGACCACGATTTCTTTGGCTACAACACCTGTTATAAGAGAAGATACCGCCTCCCAATTACCAAACCCAAGCGGTTTAAAAACCGGCGACAGCGCTTTTCCAGCCTGTCCAAGATAGGAATCCCTCTTGTTTTCAACCCCCCAGGGCAGATTAAAGAGAAACCAGATAAGTATTGACATAGCAAAAATATATGTTCCCGCTTTTGCTACGAAATGCTTTCCCTTTTCCCAGCTATGAACCATCAAATTATTAAAAGAGGGAATTCGATACGGTGGTAATTCCATGATAAACATCGAGACCTCTCCTTTAAACACTGATTTCCTAAGAATGATCCCTACTAAAAACGCAAGTACTATTCCAAGCACGTACAGCGACCACAACACAGTGCCTGAGTGTGCGCCAAAAAACACGCTGACAAACAGAATGTACACAGGCAACCTTGCACTGCAAGACATTAAAGGGATAAGCAGCGCTGTGAGGATTTTGTCCGCACCGGTTTCAAGCGTGCGGGTAGCATAAATAGCCGGCACATTACAACCAAACCCAAGCAGCATTGGAATAAAAGACTTTCCATGCAGACCCACAGTGTGCATAAGCCCATCCATTACAAAAGCCGCCCTTGCCATGTATCCGCTTCCCTCTAAAAACGTGATAAAAAACATCATCGTAAAAATCATGGGGAAAAAGGTTAGCACAAGACCAACTCCGGCTATGACGCCCTCGGTAAGAAGTGAAACCATCCACTGTGGCGCCTCCACCAGCACTAACAGTGCCCTTAGCCATGTTGTCACTGGACCTGAGAAGGCTCCGCTTATCCAGTTAGAAAATGGCGCTGATATGTCAAAAGTCAACTTAAAAATAAACCATATAAACACAAGAAAAGTGGGAATGCCAAGGTATTTGTTAAGCAGTAGCTTATCTATTTTTTCAGTGAACTCAATTTTAGGGACAAGCGGCCTTGACAGCACCTCGTGTGCAAGGCCTGCTGAGATCGCATACCTGGCATCCGCTATGACAGAGCGTATATCGCTGTCATGAGCTTCTCTTATGTGCTCTGTAGCTCTGCTAATTATATCAGGGCCGGCAACAGCCTCAAATTCTCTTGTCATTACAGGATCACCCTCCAATACCATGTATGAAAGCCACTTTAGAGGATATTTATTCTGAGCCTCCGGATAGCGTCGTTGTATCTCCTCTTTGACAACTTGCATAGCTGACTCAACATCCTCGTCATAAACAAGCTGTTTTGGTTTTCTGGCGCCACGATTGCCGCTTAACGATATGTTTACTACGGCATCTAATAGCTCTGACACTCCTTGTTTTTTCCTTGCCACTGTTGGGACAACAAAAATACCAAGCATCTCGGCCATTTTCCTATAATCTATTTTATACCCCTTTTTCTCTGCCTCATCGTATATATTAAGAGCCATTATTATGGGAATTTCAAGCTCCATCAGTTGAATAGTAAGACTTAGGTTTCTCTCAAGATTAGTAGCGTCAACAACATTTATGATACAGTCCGGTTTGTCATTTAAGAGAAAGGTTCTGGCTATAACCTCATCCTGTGAAAAAGGACTCAGGCTATATACGCCGGGTAAATCAACAAGTTTTATCTCTATATCGCCATGCACAAACACTGCCTCTTTTTTCTCCACCGTCACCCCAGACCAGTTGCCCACATGAAGCCTGCTACCGCATATGGCATTAATCAGGGTTGACTTACCGGCATTGGGGTTTCCGGCTACTGCTACAGTTATATATTTTTTTGGATTAGTTACTTCTGTCATATCTGTCCATCCCTTTTAACCATTATTTTCATGGCAAGCCCTCTTGCCAGGGCGATGCGTGAATCGTCAACTTTAAACAGCACCGGACCGCGTCCTTTGTTGTTAAGCATCTCCACCACTTTCCCGGCCCTTATCCCTAACTCCTGAACCCTGTTGTGGTGGGCAGTGATTGATTTGTTCTCTGGTGCAGCAGTATCTGAGTGTATGCTGTCCTCCAATATAAATTCTGTCACGACAGCCTTGCTGCCTATTTCCAATCTGGCAAGTGGCATTGTCTCAGCAACAGCAGATTTCATTGCATTGCTGGCATCCTTGTACCCCTTATGTAATTGCGATACATTATTGTGAAATAGACAATCACTACAAACTCCAAACAAATCCATCCGGTGCTTTGTAATTTTAAACCCATGCTTTTTGGCTATTAATTCCTGTTGTTTCTCGATTTTTTCGTCATAAATCTCAATTTTTTTACCGCATTGTAAGCACACTAAATGATCATGGTGGCCAACACCGATGTTGGGTTCATATCGGTGTATGCCATCTCCAAATTCGCACTCACGGGCTATTGCCGAGTCAGTCAGAAGCTTTAGAGTTCTATAAACTGTTGCCTGGCCGACAGAGCTGTCCTTAGCGCTTACTATGTTATACAGCTCTTCAGAGGAAATATGCTTAGCGTTTGTGAGAAAAACCTCAAGTATTAACTCACGCTGTGTTGTCATCTTAAGCTGCCGGCTGTTAAGGTATTGTTCAAATTCCAACTTTGCTTCATTAATCATATTAAATCCCCAATCTGGTGAAATGTTTGATAAACGATATTGATTATCATTCTTATTATCATATACAAATAAATTACACCTGTCAAGCACAATATTGACTCCCCTTGAATTCTTAGAAAATTTATTGTATGATTGGCTTCTTAGACTTAAAATTTAAATGCCGGGTGATAAAAAAATAGTGTCAACGTATATGGTCATGTGCATTGCCGGGCTTTTTGCGATATTTAGTACCACA
This sequence comes from Nitrospirota bacterium, assembly GCA_015233895.1. NCBI lineage: Bacteria > Pseudomonadati > Nitrospirota > Nitrospirota bacterium. The sequence continues at coordinate 14,963 of JADFXG010000030.1, forward strand.
ATGGCTAAAAGTCCGGTTCTGCCCCTGTATGCCGCATATTTGGGGGTTGGGACATCAGGGATAGGGGTTATAGCCTCAATCTCGCCGATAGCCGGTATAACGTGCAGTATTCCGGCTGGAATACTTGCAAACAGGTACGGCAGTAAGAGGATGCTTCTTGTTGCCTCATGTGTTTTTTTTACAGCACCACTACTGTATCTATTATCACCAAATGTCGTGTATTTGTCGCTTGTAAGGTTCTATCACGGGCTGGCTACTGCTATCTTTATTCCTGTAGCCATGTCTGTTATCTCTGCATTACATGCTAACAGAAAGGGTGAGTTGCTGGGAACGTTTTCAAGCGCAACACTGACAGGAAGGTTTTTTGCGCCTATAGTGGGCGGCACTATAATTGGTTTTTTTGCAACAGAGCAGCGAATGGGTTTTAATGCAGTTTATGCGTTATGTTGTCTTAGCGGGCTGATTACAATGTTTTTAATTTTTAAACTGCCGGGGGATGGCCAAAATTTGGAGCCGCCAAAACGCACTGATATTATAAATATGCTGACAGAGTTATTGACACGCAAGGCAATACTGCTTGCAGCGGCAGTTGAAGCGGCGGTGCTTTTTTCCTATGGAACCTTTGAGACGTTTTTGCCGTTATATTTTCTAAGTAAAGGGTTTACCCCTTATAAGATAGGGGTGGTGCTTTCAGCTCAGATAATATCAGTGGCATTGACCAAACCGCTAATGGGAAGGATGTCCGATAAGCATGGCAGGGTTAATCAGATAATAGCAGGGCTTCTGTTATGTGCCTTATGTGCTGGGTCTATTAGTTTTGTAAACAGCTTTCTGAGCGGCTTAATAATAAGCATACTATTTGGTCTGTGCATTTCGGTTGTGACCTCAGCCACATCAGCGCTGGTAGCTGACATAAGCAGCAAAGAGCAATTAAGCTCATCAATGGGAGTGTTTGCCTCAGTGATGGACATAGGACACACGGCAGGACCTCTTGTATCAGGAATAGTTGCCGCATCCATTGGCTTAAACAGAGTGTTTTTTGTATCATCTGCAGTGCTTGTTGCTGCTCTTATAATGTTTAGCGCAAACAGGAGGAGATTCTCTGTATTTTAGAAGGTTCAAACAACGGTCTTACCCCAACGTATCTATAAATTTAACACGCTTACAAGTGACCTTTTGGAGGTTTCAGATAACCACTATTAAGAGTATGCAATTTTACCCTATAAACAGAGCTATTTCATGAATTTTTCGGGAAACTGCTTTACAATCCCATCCGCCAGGAGATCTGCTATTACAAACATATGCTCTTTCATTGTCTCCCATATCTTTGCCTCAGAAGCAAAATCTTTTTTGGAAAGATCGTCTATCTGTGCAATATGGTGACCTCCATGCGCAACCAGGGCTGAAAAAAGTGTATCTTTTGGCCAGTTAGGATTAGCTGAACTCAAGAAGGTTGCAAGCTCATCGGCATTCTTCGTTAACTTATCTACGGCTGCTTTTTGTGCTCCTTTTTTGCCTGCAAAAGTAGCATTCATATAATCTTTAACTGCACCATAATGTCCTGCAAAAAGCTTGAACAGCTTTTCGGAGGCATCTTTACCATAGTATGGGGTTATTGAGTCTCCAATAGCTTTAGCATTCTGAACAACCTGTTCCTCCGCAACTTTTGCGGCTGCCTTGTTACCATATTTTGTTGCAAATACCACATTCCTGACCCAAAATATATGTCCGGAATATAGGTCACGAAGGGCAAGCTTCACTTTAACACTTTGAGGTACTTCTGCTATTCCCTTCATGTCCTCTGCAAAAGACGGAACAGATGCAACAAACAATAGCACGCTGAAAACTATAGTCAGAATCGTAAATGCATGTTTTTTCATCTTTTCCTCCTTTTCTCTGTATTCAGGGTAAAATTGCATTTTTAATTATACCACATTATTCAAAACAAATAAACATATAAATTAGAATTGCCATAAGACACTGACTATAACAGTTAGATATGCACAGTTAGCCACAAGCCATAAGTTAAAGACGGTTGATGTGATATATAATGTCATTAATAAGCCAGCAATCCAAAAATTCATTGTACCCTACTTAGCATAAAAACTAATCTTATTCTTTTTACAAAACTCTGTAATGAATTCAACCTGGCTTTTGTAAAATTCCTTGTAAAATTTAAACTGACTCACTTTTTTGTTGTAATTGAGCCTCCCAAACCATATTTCATCTGTAAAGGATACGGCTTCAAGAATTTTTGCCAAATCCTGCCTGATTATGTTGGGAGTGGGGTATGGCTCAAGGCTTACCCAAGTTCTAAAACCCCTTTCCGAAAGCTGCCTTAACGCATCCAACCGATCTTTAAGGGCTGCCGCATAAGGTTCATAATCTTTCCTGAAACTCTCATCCAGGGATACAAGAGTTATCCCATATTCATTGTTTTTCGTTAAATCGTTGTATTGCATCGAATCCACCGGATAAATACCTTTTGTAAGAGTAGTACACGGGATACTCTGTTCATTAAGCCTCCTTATTATCTCAAGTGACAGACCGGCAATATCGTCATATCCGTACATAAACGGATCTGTCGAAAAACAAAGGTGAACATAACTGATTTTACTCTTTAGCTTTAGAACCTCCTTCTCAAGAAGTTCCAAAGCGTTTGACACTATTTTAGGCTTTCGCCAATCGTCGTAATCCTTTATCCTCCCTGCCCTTTTTTTGATAAGCATGGCATAACACGGATACAAACACCCGTGCGCACAACCCTCCACGTGGTTTATGCAGTAGCTACCGTGCTCCACAGCCGTTTTATAAAGCAGGGTTTTTCTCGTTATAGAATCCGTCATATATTTTATTTTTGCTTTTCTTTATCGTTGTTGGCAAGACTGGTTTTTAAATTTTACCAAGAACGCTATTATTAAAACGAAGAACGCAGTAATTTGAAAACATCATATAACTAATTGCGATTGCAAGGATTTTTTGGAGCCACCGAAGGGATTCGAACCCCCGACCAGCTGATTACAAATCAGCTGCTCTACCGAACTGAGCTACGGTGGCTTAGTGTTTACATTATATCATGTTTTTATTAAATTATTAAATACCCTTATTAAAATTTCAGTCAATTTTTTATGAGCAGGCCATAAGCCGGATTCTGTTTTATGTGGCCATTCATCTAAACTGAACGGTCGCCCGTCCACTTATGCGGTTGGTACCCGTTTGCCTTCCATATTTCTATGGAATTGGGTGGGCTGCCCAAAAAGCAAATCCTATTCCACCTTTCTCCAGAGGGGGTTTACAAACTCTCATCGTTACCGGTAAAAGCGGTGAGCTCTTACCTCGCCTTTTCACCCTTACCTCGTGGCTATTGACCACAGGCGGTATGTTTTCTGTTGCACTTTCCCTGGGGTTGCCCCCGGCTGCCGTTAACAGCCCTCCTGCCCTATGGAGCCCGGACTTTCCTCTCCCCCCGACATCTGCTCCTGCCAGAGGCAGTGACCACATGGCCTGCTCATAATAATTTATTTCTTCTTCTTAGCTTTGTCTCCTTTTTTAACTTCAACAGTTGAGCCCTTTTTGACCTCAACAGGTTGCTCTTTTATAATCTCAACCGGCTGTTCTTTTATTATCTCTATTGGTTGCTCCTTTTTTACCTCTGGCAATGTATCTTTCCTGATTTCAACTGGCTGCTCTACCTCAACCGGCGCCTCTTCAACCACTGGCATGGTCTCTTCAAACGGTTTTTCCTTTATGTGTTTAAAAAACACCGCACCAAGCGGAGGCAGTTGCACGGAAAGTGAAAACGGCCTGTTTTGCCACCACACATGATCGGCATGGAAACCACCCCAGTTACCGATGTTGCCACCCCAGTAGCGTTCCGAATCGCTGTTTAACACCTCTTTGTAAAATCCCTCAAATGGAACCCCTATTCTATAATTTAATCTCGGTACAGGCGTAAAATTAAACACGCAGATCATTACCTCATCCGTATTTTTTGACTTTCTCATAAACGACACTATACTGTTGCTGTAGTCGGTGAAATCTATCCACTCAAACCCCTCGTGGCTGAAATCCACCTCGTAGAGGGATCTTTCCTCTTTGTATATGTGGTTTAGATCTCTCATGAAGTTAAGCAGCTTCTGATGTGGCTCATACTCAAGCAAATGCCAGTCAAGACTGGTCTCAAAATTCCACTCCTTCCACTGCCCAAACTCCCCGCCCATAAACAAAAGTTTCTTGCCGGGCTGGGCATACATGTAGGCATAGAGAAGTCTCAGGTTTGCAAACTTTTGCCACATATCCCCTGGCATTTTATCCAGCATCGAGCGCTTCAGATACACCACCTCATCATGGGAAAGCACGTTGACAAAGTTTTCCGTAAAAGCATAAAGCAGTGCAAAAGTCAGATTATTATGGTGATAGCGCCTGTGAACCGGTTCCTTCTGAAAATACAGCAATATGTCATGCATCCACCCCATGTTCCATTTAAAGCTAAACCCAAGTCCTCCCAAATACGTCGGTCTTGACACCATAGGCCATGCCGTTGACTCCTCGGCTATTGTTAAAACTCCGGGATGATAGGCATGCACTACCTCGTTAAATCTCTTTAGCATTGCTATAGCCTCAAGGTTTTCCTTCCCTCCATATTGGTTAGGAAGCCACTCACCATGCTTTTTGGAATAATCAAGATACAGCATCGAGGCCACTGCATCCACCCTTAAGCCATCCAGATGGTATTTATCCAGCCAAAACAGTGCATTTGCTATTAAAAAGTTGGTGACCTCAACTCTGCCATAGTTAAAAATGAGAGTGCCCCACTCCTTGTGCTCACCGCGTCTTGGGTCGGCGTGTTCGTAAAGCGCCGTGCCATCAAAATAAGACAGTCCGTGAGAGTCCCTCGGAAAATGTGCTGGCACCCAGTCCATTATGACTCCTATCCCGTTTTGATGGCAGCAATCTACTAAGTACATGAAATCCTCAGGGGTTCCAAAGCGGCTTGTCGGAGCAAAGTACCCGACCGGTTGATACCCCCAGGATGCGTCCAGCGGATGCTCCGTTACGGGAAGCAGCTCTATGTGTGTATAACCAAGATCTCTTACGTATGAAACTAGTTGGTCAGCCATCTCGCGGTATGTAAGCCACCGCGGCATCCCATCCCCAGCTGCCTGTCTCCACGAGGCAAGATGTACCTCATAGGTGCTGCAGGGCTGTTCCAGCCAATTCTTCTTTGGTCTTTCCTCCATCCACGTATCATCATTCCACTTATACCTGTTTATGTCATAAACTATGGAGGCGCTTTTGGGCCGTACCTCAGCGTAAAACCCATACGGGTCAGCCTTTATCCCAATATAATTATTATACTTACCCTTTATCTCAAACTTATAAACATCGCCCTCCTGTAAGTCAGGTATAAATATCTCCCACACACCAAATGCGCCACGCAATCTCATCTGATGGCGTCTGCCATCCCAGTTGTTAAAATCCCCGATTACACTTACCCTTGCGGCATTAGGAGCCCAAACAGCAAAAAACACACCATTGATTCCGTTTATTTCCATAACGTGAGCGCCCAGCTTTTCATACTTCTTGTAGTGGGTTCCCTCGCTGCTTAAGTGCAGATCAAAATCGCTTAATATTGGCCAAAACGAGTATGGATCATCATACTCTAACTCCGTGCCGTCATCCAGCACAGCCTTCAGTCTGTATGGAAACACATTAGATTCTTTTTCCACTATAGCTTCATAAAAGCCCTCTGCCCTTACCTTTGTGCACTGATAGACCTTATTGTCATCTTTTCTAACTACATACAGCTCTCTGCTACCGGGCAGAAATGCTCTCACTGCTACAGCATCTTTATTTTCAAACTTAATCGGATGGGCACCTAAAATTGAAAACGGATCTGCATGACATGAACCAAGTATCGCATTAACATGCTCATTAAACTCCATCGTATAACCTCCTCACTGTTGCTCGCTTTATTTTATCAAACCATTAATCAGACGAATGGTGTTTTAACTACTCGCCGCTAATGATAACCTATTTGAGACTCTGTTGTCAACGAAAGCCTGCAGGCCAAAATCCGATTTTGATTTTAGAGCATAATATTAAAAACCCCTGTCTTTTCTATACTATGGAATGGCAAGATATTTCAGGGGATTTTCAGTGATTGTCCTCATGACCGACTGCTCGTCAAAGCCCAGACTGATTAGTCTTTTTGCAGCCTCCATAAGAGACATTGAGCCTCCCATGAGCACCCCCTTAGAGTCGGCAATGCGTCCTGTGGCAAGGGTGGTTTTGGCCTCCTTTACGGAGTCCGAGACAAGGATTATCTTTTCCGGCGGTTTTATTTTAAAAATAAGCTCGATAGTTTTTGGGTGAAGGTGGTTTTGGTCCCCAATAAGCTCTACATAAATATCCTTATTTATAAGGGCAAAACCCGTAAGCCCCGGCTCTCTGTGGTGAAATACCGGCATGGCATTAAATAAATGGGTAACTCCTGTGGCCCCAGCATAAAACCCCGCCTCTGCCTGTGAGTACGATGCCTCAGAGTGCCCCATGCTGACGATAACCCCACGTTTTACCACATGCTTTATTAACTCAATAGCGCCATCCAGCTCCGGTGCAATCGTTATAATTTTCACAATGTCTTCAAAACCCTCAACCAGCCTGTCAAAGATGTTAACATCGGGATAAATAAACGACTGTTTGTTTAGGGCCCCGCACTTAACGGGGTTAAGAAACGGCCCCTCAAGATTTACGCCAACTATTTTGGCCTGTGCTGTTACTTTGTCTTCCGACTCTGCCTTCTCCTGGATTTCCATTGCTCTTTTAACCGTCTCTATGTGAAGGCGCATGACTTCAACCTCGTCACTGTAAATTGTCGGCAGTATTTCAGTGACTCCGTGCTGAAAATGAACCTCAGACATACGGATAATCTGTTTGCGAGAGGCAGTTGACGTGTCAAAGCCGCCAATCCCATGTGTGTGGATGTCAAGCACTCTCATGCGGCAAAAATCCTCTTTTTTAGCATAGTAAAACATATTATACCAGTTATCAAACAAATCAGTCCTTCTGTGTATCTGCCCAAAAGCAGCATTCCGGTTGAAAGGGTAAGCCCATAGACAAACAGAGTTCCAAGCAACCAGTCAAAGACGGAGGTTTTTACTTTATTTAGCTTAATGCCAGCTCTGGTTAATTTCTCCTCCACCGGTTTCCAGCCAAAACCGCCAACCGGCACTCGCTTATAAAACTCAATCAGAGTGCTTTCGTCTGTGGGTTTTGTTAAGAGTGTAACCACAACCCACACTACGGTTGACGAGAATATTATGAAAAAAAGTTTCTGATAAAATGGGATGTCTCCGTAAAATATGTATATAGCGGAGGCTGAAATTGTGGATGCCGCCATGGCTGAGATTTCACTCCATGCGTTAACACGCCACCAGTACCACCGCATGATAAACACAAGCCCGGTGCCGCTGCCAAAGGCTATCAGAAACTTAAACGTTCCCTCAATTGTTGTTGCATAGTAGGTTACAACTGCGGTTACTCCGCTTAGAGCAAGCATAGATAGCCGGGTTACAAATATATAGTGTTTTTCCGTTGCGTTTTGTTTAACAAATCTCATATAAAAATCTTTCATAAAGTAAGCGCTGGAAAGATTCAAATACACGCCTACGGTTGACATAAAGGCGGCAAAAAATGAGGCAAACACTATACCTTTCAGGCCGCTTGGAAGAATATTCAAAGCCATAATCGGATACACGCTCTCGTGGTCTTTAATTGCCGGATATAAAATCAAAGAGGCAAGCGCCGCGATTATCCATGGCCAACTTCTTAGCGCATAATTTGCTACGTTAAAGAAAAACGTGGCGCCAATAGCGTCTTTTTCACTTTTACAGGAGGCCATTCGTTGCACGACCACGCCGCCCCCGTCCGATGAATACTTAGACCACCAGCTCATTCCCATGTAGGCAATAAACGTGAGAATCGGCAGGGATAAAAACCCACCGTCTATTGGCGGAGTAAAATCCATGAAGTGGTTGTTTCCGTACATGGCGTCTATCTTAGGTTTCAATTGGCTGAGGCCGCCCACCCTGTTTACTGCATACACGGCCACTATGATGGCTCCAGTTTGTGCAAGCACAAATTGAAAAAAATCCGTGACAATAACCCCCCAGTACCCGGAAAGCAGGGAATACACGATGGTTACGGAACTTGAGATGAGTATTGCTGTCCACTTACCCCAGCCAAGTGTGGCATCAAGAATTTTAGCCATTGCAAGTATCACCTGAGCTTTAATTATGGTGTGTAATAACAGGGAAAAATATAACGCCTTCCATCCCCTTAGTGTAGAGGCTGCACGGCCTGAGTAGCGCATCTCGGTAAGCTCCACATCAGTCATAACACCAGCTCGTTTCCAAAACTGTGCAAACACGATAACAGAAAGCATCCCTGTCATGAGAAAACACCACCACTGCCAGTTTTCGTATATCCCCTTGGTTCTGACAAGTGCTGTTATATAGAGTGGGGTGTCCGATGAAAACGTAGTTGCAACCATTGAAGTCCCAGCCAGCCACCACGGGAGTTTTCTGCCGGAGAGAAAAAACTCCTCCGTTGATGAGGATGCTTTTTTGGTAAAATAAAGCCCCAGCACCAAAGATATTAGCATGTAAGCGGCTACAACAAGCCAATCAATTATACTTAATCGCATGGCAGTTATTGTAACAATAAATTGTATGTTGCTGCCCTAATTTTTAGAAGCTTTCGTGTTATGCCGACGATACGGTTTATAAATATAATTGATTTGACTTTTTCTACCCTTTGGGATAAGGGACTACTACTTTTAACCTCAAATGCAATTTAAATTTTTAAGTGCCTTCTGTTAAACTATACTTAGGAGGTGTCACATGATATTTGCAAGAATTACAGTTAATCTTGGCCAAATGAATGGTGTTCCGTGTATAAGAGGATTACGCATACCAGTAGCAACTATAGTTGGTATGATTGCTGACGGCATGAATGAGGATGAAATTTTAGACGCTTTCCCGGATTTAGAGCATTCAGATATTCAAGAGGCTCTAAGGTATGCCTCTTATGCTGTTACTGAACGAGAGATACCTTTAGTAACAACCGTGTAAGATTTCTAATAGACAATGCACTGTCGCCATTAATTGCAGACGGGTTAAATAAGGCAGGCCATGACGCAGTCCATGTGAGAGATTTAGGGCTGCATTGCGCTGATGACACTATTATTTTTGACAGAGCCGTTAAGGATAACCGTATTATTGTCTCTGCTGACACTGATTTCGGGACACTGTTAGCTCTTAAAAGTGACAGAAAGCCCTCTGTTGTCCTGTTTAGAAGAAGCACTGAGCGGAGACCGAATGTACAAATAATGCTTTTACTTATGAATCTTCCAGCCATTCAAAATGCTTTAGAAGAGGGAAGTATAGTCGTTTTTGAACAAGCCCGCATTCGAATTCGTTCCCTGCCAATAATACCAAGTAGCTTCCAAAACGGTAATATAATGGTTCAGAAAAAGAACTGGATCCCGCATCAAGTGCGGGATGACAAAGAGGTGCAATCCCTTTATCTGTCATTTCTGCGGAGGCAGGAATCCAGTTTTTTATTTATATCTTTGAGCGCAACTTGGTATAAATGGTGGTTTAGTGCTGTGCTTTCAAGATGTATTAACTTAAAATGGTGGATTCTTATATGAAATGCCCGTCAAAGAATGATATATATTAATAATTGATACTTTTGTATTCTATTGCAAAATATTATTGGTTGTGGCTAAAGTTGCCTGGTTTAAAGAAGTTCAAAAAACTCGTTGACGGTAAGTCCTGCTTGTCTTATAATTGCCCGTAGTGTTCCTCTACTAATTCCAGATTATCCTCCGGTACTGAGTGCCCATCCTCGTTTAATGTTTCAATGTAATGGTCTATAGCTTCTTTGATATTCTCAAGCGCTTCATTTTTTGTAGTTCCCTGACTTATACATCCCGGTAGAGACGGACACTCTGCTACCCAAAATCCATCTTCCCCTGGATAGATGATTACTTGCCTCATCTATGACTTCCCCTTACCTGGATTTCATACTGAAAAGGCGGCGGCCGGATTCGAACCGGCGCATAAAGGTTTTGCAGACCTCTCCCTTAGCCACTTGGGTACGCCGCCACATAGCTCCCAAAAGACTATTGTAACATATTTTTGTTTTTTTTCAACCAAAAAAATAATTGTTGTTTTAGGTCTGACCCGCATGTAATGTCGGCGTTAAATTTTATTTATTGCTGTAAAAATGTTAAAATAATAGCGTTTTTACGTTATAACACAAAAGGAGGGTTAGTGAGCTGATGTCAAAGAGCTATGATATAGGGGTAATTGCCGGTGATGGGACAGGACCTGAGGTCATCAGAGAAAGTGTAAAGGTGCTGAGGGCTGCTGCGCAGCGTTTCGGCTTTAGCCTGAACTTTGTTGAGTACGATTTTGGGGGCACGCGGTATCTTAAAACCGGAGAGGTGTTACCAGAGAGCGCTGTGGGTGAATTAAGGAAATTTAAGACGCTCCTTCTTGGCGCCATAGGCCACCCCGATGTTAAACCCGGTATTTTAGAGAAGGGAATTCTGCTTCGCCTGCGCTTTGAACTTGATATGTATATAAACCTGAGACCAGTAAAACTCTTTCCCGGTGTTGAGTGTCCGCTTAAGGACAAAACCCCTGCCGATATAGATTTTGTCGTCGTAAGAGAAAACACAGAGGGGCTTTATGCCGGTGCAGGCGGATTTTTCAAAAAAGGAACACCCGATGAGGTAGCCGTTCAGGAATCCATAAACACCAGAAAAGGCGTTGAGCGCTGTATCAGATACGCATTTGAGTACTGCAAAAAGAGAAACATCGGAAATAAACTAACCCTTTGCGGTAAGACTAACGTGCTCACTTATGCCTTTGACCTGTGGGAGAGGGCTTTTTACGAGGTAGCAAAGGAATACCCCGGAATTAAGGCAGACTATGCCCATGTGGATGCTATCACTATGTGGTTTGTTAAAAATCCGGAATGGTTTGACGTTATCGTAACAGACAACATGTTTGGAGATATAATAACCGACCTTGGCGCTATGATTCAGGGCGGCATGGGTATTGCCGCGGGGGGCAATATAAACCCTGAAGGTACCTCCATGTTTGAACCCATTGGAGGGTCGGCTCCAAAATATACGGGTAAAAACATCATAAATCCGCTTGCCGCAATCTGTGCCGGTGGTCTTTTGCTTGACTATCTGGGAGAGGCTGAGGCAGGCAAAACCATTGAAAACGCCGTCATGCACGTTACCGGAGAGCGCCTTAAAAGTCTTGCCGCCGGAAATATGGGATTTTCCACCTCCGAGGTAGGCGATATGGTTGCCAATTGTTTGTAGGTGTTTTACATATTTATTGACTTATATAGAAAGAAACTATTACAATGTGCAAGTAAATGATTTTAAGGAATCGGCATTTAGTTTCAGACAAAAAGGTATCTGGCAAAGCCATATATGAGCAAGAAAAAGGCAGCCACTGGAGGCAACCATGAACGAAAACTTCATAAAGGATTTAATGGCGCTATACAGCAACCCTATATTTAAGGGTGCTTTTACGGATTATCTGGTGAGAATGCAGCAGGACGGGATGGAGGCAGCACGTAAGTACTGGATGGGTTCCTCCGATAAAAGCGCTCTGTTTGGCGGAGGGGCTGATATATTTGAAAAGATGGTGGATTTCTACTCCGGCCTGGGATTTATCAGCCGTAAAAAATACGATGAAGTATTGGAGGAAAACGAAAAACTCAGAAAGGAAAATGCTTTCCTGAGGGATGTTATTCAGAAGATGAATTTAAAGGTGTTTGAGGAGGGCAGCAGGACGTTTCAGGAGGCGTGGAAATCGGCATTAGACAAGCAGTTGTCTGTAAGCACGGAATTAGCGAAGTCATTTTTTGAAATACTAAAGGATACAAAGTAAAAAGGCTGCACTCAGGTGGCCAAAAATTAAAATGCGAGGAGGACAAACTCAATGGAAGAAAGCTCTTTTTTCTTCGACGCCTTGCTAAAGGCACAGAAGGAATTTATGAACAACTGGCTAAGCGCAGGCGCTAATATGCAAAAGGTATTTTCCCCGGGCGCCAGTGGACAGAACGCAAACCCTCATGATGTTTTAGGTATGTACAATACGTGGCTTAAAACTGTCGGAGGTTCATTTGATGAAATGATGAAAATGTACCCAGCCGGTGTAGGTAAAGATACGGTGTCAAAACTATTCAGAGGGTTTGACTCATATATGAAGTTTTACGACTTTTGGTTGCCGGTAATAAAGGCCATTCAGGAGAACACCTTTGATCCGGAAAACTACAAAGACCTTCTGGATTCATCTAAGTATAAGGAATTGCTAGATAAAATGCTGGGCTTTTCAGGGCCTGACTCTGCAAAAGAGTTTTTTGGCAATGCCTCAGGGATGATAGAGACATGGGGGGCAGCAGCCCAGAATTTTGTCCACCCGTGGATGGACTCGATACAGAAGAATTTTAATATAGTGCTTGATGCCTCCTCGGCAGCCGATCCAAATGCCAGCATGAATTTGTTTCATAATCTTTACGGAGCATTTGAAAAGACTTTTGGCAAGGTATTTAAAACCCCTCAGGTGGGTAAAGACAGAGAGAAGATGGAACTGTTGCTCAGGACTATGGACCTCTACTCGGTTTACATAGCGAAGAACGCAGAGTTCCAGCACAAGATGTACATAGCAGGCGAGGCCGCTATGCGTAAGGTTGTAGAGTCGCTGGCACAGAAAATAAAAGCAGGCGAGGAAATTAAGGGCTACAACGATTTCTACAAAATCTGGGCTGATATTAACGAGGCTGAGTACTTTGAGCTCTTTAACACAGAGGAATTTTCAGTAGTTCAGGGCTCCCTTCTTGAGTCTGCTCTTGAATTCAGAAAACAGTACCACAAACTCATAGAAATGAACCTTTCTGACCTGCCAATTCCTGTTCGTTCTGAGATGGATGACGTGTATAAGACCATTTATGACTTAAAGAAAAGGCTGCGTGCACTTGAAAAGAATGCCAATATCAAAACCGTAATCGTAAAGGAGGGTGAATAATAATGAAGGCACCTTTTTTGACATTTGACTCAAAAAATGCAACAAAAGAAATGTTTGATCTCGGACAGAAAATGATTAAAGGGGCCGAGACAATAATGGGCATTGAGGAGATAGACGTAGGAGCATCACCGAAAGAACTTGTTTTTCAGCAGGACAAGATGAAGCTCTACCACTATGTAAGAAAAGACAAGCCCAGCTGCGGTGTGCCGGTACTTATTGTGTATGCTTTGGTCAATAAGGAGTATATGCTTGACTTACAGCCTGACAGAAGTATCGTAAAGAAACTCCTTGACCACGGTCTTGATCTTTACATTATAAACTGGGGCTATCCAACTAAGGCAGACAGATATATTGGCCTTGACGACTATATAAATGTTTATATGAGCGATGCGGTTGACTTTATCAGGGAAAGCTCAAATAACGACAAGATTAACCTGATGGGTATATGTCAGGGCGGTACATTTTCAACTATGTTTTCGGCGATATATCCGGAGAAAGTTAAAAACCTCATTACGCTTGTAACGCCTATAGATTTCTCTATAAAGAAGGGATTGCTCTTTAACTGGTCAAAGAACATAAACCCTGACACTCTGATTGACGCATACGGCGTGGTGCCGGGAGATTTCCTTAATTCCGGATTTCTAATGCTTATGCCTATAACCCTGAACGTTGGCAAATACATCGGCATGTTGGACGTTGTTGGGGAAAAGGAAAAACTCCTTAATTTCCTCCGCATGGAAAAGTGGATATTTGACAGCCCCGACCAGGCCGGAGAATGCCTTAGACAGTTTATCAAAGACATGTACCAGGGCAATAAGCTTGTCGCTGGTGGCTTAAAGATTGGAGACAAGGACGTTAACCTTAAAAAGATAACGATGCCTCTTTTAAATATTTACGCAAGCGGCGATCACATTGTACCCCCTGCCGCTACCAAACCGCTTAATGACCTCGTAAGCAGCACAGACAAAGAATTGTATGAGTTTAAGGGCGGTCACATTGGAGTGTTTGTAGGAGCTAAATCACAGAAAGAATTAGCGCCTGCTATTTCCGACTGGCTGCATAAAAGAGCAGACGGTAAACCTCATAAAAAAGCTAAGTAGTTAAGTAAGGGAAAGGACTCTGTCCTTTCCCTTAACCCTACTCCCCTAAAGGGGATTCCCCTGCTGCAAGGGGTTTTGAACCCCTTAACCCCATGTTTTTTGCTAATGTTAAGGAGGTTGTTATAGATGTTATATCCTTTTTTATTTAAAAGCAAATTTCTGGTTAAAAGTATATTAAAGAAAAACCCCATGGATAAATACTCAGGGGAAATTGACTCATATTTTAATCAATTTGCAAAGAAATATCTCCTCCTGTGCAAAAAATCACAAGGTAACAAATCCAACGGTTCTGTCATACTTATAAACAGCCCGTTATACATGGCCTATGGCTTGCACATGGAGTCACTTATGGGAAGGTTTTTGGAAAATCTGGGGTTTAAGATTATTTTTTTAACTAAATATGAAAATAAAAACCTCTCTGACGTAATTCACAAAAAAATTCATGGCTTTAGCGAGGTCATATATTTACAGGATTTTATGTCATACACTCTGCCTAAGGAGGCTCAGACAATTCTCAGTACAGTCATGAAAATGACAACCCTTTCTGAAATTAAGCAAATTCGATACAAAAGCATTCCCATAGGTCTTCACGCTTTAGCCTCTTACGACGGTACTCTTCCAACAGGAGACATTAGTGGAAATCAGGAGTTTTTTACACAAATATTCAACAACTTAAAATACTCCCTGATGGCTGCCGGTGCTGTTGAGGGTATTCTTGATAAAATAAGACCATTGAAGGTTTTAAGTGTTGAAAAGAGTAACATCGGAAACTGCGAATTGTTTTATGAGGCGATACACAGAGGGATTGACTACGTGTTGTGGTCAAGTTGCCATGAACCAAATTCTCTCATGTTAAAACGTTACAATGTTAAAAACCACCGTGCACATCCTTTTTCTGTCTCTGAAAAGACATGGTTTCAGGTTCTCACTGACAGAGCTGACCACACCGATGTTGTTCATAATATTTTTAAGAATGGCTATTTAAACGGACGGTGGTTTGAGTATAAAAAACTTGCCGCTGATAAAGTCCTCTTAGAAAAGGATGAGATTATTAAAAAGTATGGATTGGACCCTGTTAAAAAGACAGCAATAATTTTTTCTCACATTCTTGATGATGCAAATCTTTTTTTTGGCGAGGACATCTTTTCAAATGGTTTTTCAGAATGGCTTGTTAAGACAGTTGAGACAGCCGGTGAAAACAAAAACATAAATTGGCTTCTGAAATTGCATCCGGCTAATGTTTATCGCCGCAGTTTTCAAGCCTATAGCGGCGAATATGGAGAAATACTGGCTGTAAAAGAGGCACTTGGTAAAGTACCTGACAATATAAAAGTGGTACTGCCGGATACCGATATAAACCCTTATTCATTTTTTCAAACGGCAGACTATGGCGTTACTGTAAGGGGCACAGTGGGGGCGGAACTGCCGTGTTTTGGCATACCGGTACTTACGGCAGGAACCGGACGGTATTCCAACAAGGGATTTACCGTAGATTCTGATTCAGTTTCAGCGTATCTGCAAAAAATAAAAAACATTCACGATATAGCGCCGCTTTCTAAATCTGAAACAGCGCTAGCTGTTAAACATGCCTGGCTTTTTTTCATTGACCGACCTGCAAAATATGATACCCTGATGACTGACATATTTCCATATACCACAGGGCATCCTCTGTTTAGGGATATTAACATGACCGATACAAATGTTTTTGATAACAAACAGTTTTTAAACATCGTAAGATTTATCGCATTTTCCACCGACGAGGATTTCCTCTCTTCACGTAATTATTAAACACATCCGATTGACATTTTAGCGCTTATAATTTATATTACGCCAATGAGAATCCTACACCTAAGCACCTATGACACACACGGCGGCGCTTCAAGAGCGGCATACAGAATCCACAAGAGCTTGCCAGGAGCAGGTGTTGAATCCTCTATGCTGGTAAGCAGGAAATTTAGCTCTGATGATGACGTATATGTTTTGAAATCACAAAGATCAGATATATCTCTAAAACACAGAATACTGTCAAAAATAGAGAGATTACCAGTCAAATTTTACAATGATTCACAGAATTTCTCTTTTCCTCTTTTTCAGGAAAAACTAAAAAACTCCGTGCTTGTAAACTCTGCCGATATTGTCAATCTACACTGGATTCTGTATGGCTTCGTACGCCCGGATTTTTTAGCTGACTTGAAGAAACCTATTATTTGGACACTTCACGACATGTGGCCTTTTACGGGAGGATGCTTCTATTGTGGGGAATGTTCTAAATATGAGGACAAATGCGGTAATTGTCCAGTTTTAAATAGTAAACATCCCAGAGACCTTTCATACTGGGGGATGAAGTTTAAGAAAAGATGTTGGGACAATATAGACTTAACGATTGTCTCACCAAGTAGATGGTTGGGGCAATGTGCTCAAAAAAGCACACTTTTTAAAGATAAAAACATTAGAATAATACCATATGGAATTGATACAGACGTGTTCAAGCCGATACAAAAAGAGACCGCCAGAGAAATTTTAAAGCTACCTCCTGACAAAAAAATAATCTCACTGGGCGCTGTTGTTACAACTGATAAACGTAAAGGATATCAGTATCTTACGGAGGCAGTACGAAACAATCAGTGCAATTTCGATGTCTTAACCTTTGGGATGCAAGATAAAAATAACCAGCTTAATATTAACACTACAGTATATGATATGGGCTTTGTAAAAAATGATACGTTACTTTCACTAATATATTCGGCTTCGGATTTAATGGTTGTACCGTCTGTGTATGAAAACCTCCCGCAAACTGCCATTGAAGCAATGGCCTGTGCAACACCAGTTGTTGCCTTTAATGCCACAGGTCTGCCAGATGTTGTTGAACACAAGAAAACCGGTTATTTAGCGCAGCCATATGATGCCAATGATTTATACAACGGTATTGCATGGGTACTTGAAGACGAAAACAGATTAAACGAACTGTCAAGTAATGCAGTTGAGCGGGTTAAGACTAATTTCACGTATGCTGTCCAGTCTGAAAGATATGTTGAACTCTATAAAGAGATACTATCCTAAGTTAAGTTTGGATACTTTTCCCACTAACTGCTATAATAGTGTTCAATAATGTATGTATGATAGAAACTTTACTTTGCTCTTAAGGAGGCTTCAGAGTTGAAAATAGCAATAACCGGACTTGTAAACTCCGGGAAAACCACCATATTTAATGCGCTAACTGGCCTGAGCCTTGAGACGTCCATATATCCCTCAACACCCTCTGAGCCACATCCCGGGCTTGTTAAAGTGCCAGATATCAGAATTGATACCCTTTCTAAAATCTATAAACCCAAAAAAACCACGTACTCAACCGTAGAGTACACAGACTTTATCGGAATATCAAAGGGCGGACTGCTTCAAAACAGAAAATCATTTGACGCTATAAAAGACGCTGACGCTCTTGTTGAAACCATCAGGGTGTTTAAGGATGAGGCAGTTGTCCATCAGGAAAACTCAATAGATCCGGTTCGTGACGCTATAAATGTAGAGATGGAGCTGATTTTTGCGGACTTTGACCTGGTAGAAAAACGTATCACCAAAATGGAGGATGGCTCTAAGCGGGGTAAAAAACCCGATGAGACAGAAATGAAGCTGCTTCTTAAGTGCAGAGATCTTCTTGAGAAAGAAATTCCACTCAGAGCCGCCGGGTTTTCAGAAACCGAACTTAAAGGACTCCGCCACTTGCAGTTTGTCTCAATAAAGCCTAAAATAATTGTCCTTAATATGGGCGAGGGCGATGCAGAGCCTGTGGACATAGTGTCACAGATAAGCCAAAAACTCAAACTCCCGCCACAGTTTATAATGCCGGTTTATGGCAAAATCGAGATGGAAATAGTGCAGCTCCCACCTGATGAAGCTAAGGAGTTTCTTGATGAGTTAAAAATAGAAGAACCGGCTCTTAATAAATTAATACGTGCCAGTTATTCTTTACTTGGGCTGATTTCTTTTTTAACCTCAGGACAGGACGAGGTGCGGGCATGGACCATTAGAGGCGGCTCTACAGCGCTTGAAGCCGCAGGCAAAATTCACTCCGACATCGAAAGAGGTTTCATCCGGGCTGAAGTCGTCTCCTACACAGATTTCATGGCCGCAGGCACAATGGCTGACGCCCGTAAGGCAGGCACTGTGCGTCTTGAAGGGAAAAATTATGTTGTAAACGATGGAGATATTGTAAATTTTCGTTTTAATGTGTAAAATTAACTCATTTATGCAACCGGAGTTGCAGCTTTTGCCAAAAAACATGGTTTTAAGCTATAATTCCTCTGTATGATTTGTACTAAATTAACGAGTGGATGGGTGTACCTCAGGCAGAGGTGGCGGCACAAGCTGTCAGGCACCCTGTAGAGGAGTATAAATGAAAGCATTGATATTGACAAACGAATATCCACCGAATGTTTACGGCGGCGCCGGTGTGCATGTAGAATACCTCAGCCGTGAAATGTCTAAACTTATTGATGTCGAGGTACGGTGTTTTGGCACTCAGGACTCAGGCACTAAAAATTTAAAAGTAAAAGGCTATGGTTTTGACCCAAAATTGTTTGAAAATACCGACAAACAACTAAAGTCTGTCTTTACCGCCCTCTACAACTGTGTGATGATGAACTCAACACCTGTGGATGCAGATGTTATTCACTGCCACACATGGTACACACATTTTGGCGGTGTTACGGCAAGGAAATCCTATAATATCCCTCTTTTTATAACTACGCATTCACTTGAACCCCTAAGGCCATGGAAACGTGAACAGCTTGGCCACGGTTATGAAATGTCCTTGTGGATTGAAAACACTGCACTTAACATGGCTGATTCCATTGTTGCCGTTTCTGAGGGAATGAAACAGGATATAATAAGGCTTTTTGATATAGATGAAAAAAAGATTACCGTAATCTATAATGGTATTGACACTGATGAGTATAAGCCCACACAGTCTGAAGATGTACTGGCAGAGTACGGCATAGACCCCGACAAGCCTTATGTACTGTTTGTAGGCAGAATTACCAGACAAAAGGGCATAATGCATCTTGTAAATGCCATCCCTTATATAAACGATGAGGTACAGATAGTGTTGTGCGCCGGGCAGCCTGACACACCGGAAATTAAGGCTGAAATGGAGGCCGGTGTCAAGAAAATTCAGGAAAAGCGGAAAAATGTTATCTGGATTCAAAAAATGGTACCTAAGCCGCATATAATTCCCATTTACTCACATGCCTCGGTTTTCTGCTGTCCGTCCATATATGAACCCTTCGGAATCATAAATCTTGAGGCTATGGCCTGCTCAATTCCGGTTGTGGCTACAGCTACTGGCGGCATTGTAGAGATATTACAGGATGGAGTGACCGGCTATCTGGTTAACCTGGAACAGCTTAAGGAGTGTCCCTTTGAACCTGTTGAACCA
This sequence comes from Nitrospirota bacterium, assembly GCA_015233895.1. Classification (NCBI taxonomy): domain Bacteria; kingdom Pseudomonadati; phylum Nitrospirota; species Nitrospirota bacterium. The sequence continues at coordinate 34,618 of JADFXG010000030.1, forward strand.
AATGTGTTTTCAAAGGACCTTGCAAATGCTATAAACAAAATTCTTGATGATAAAACGCTCAGGCTAAAGATGGGATTATCTGGCAGGACACGGGCTGAGCAGCACTTTAGCTGGAAAACTATTGCAAGGGAAGTCGTTGATTTATATAGTAAATTTATATAACAGACCTGTTTTTGTTAATTTTTGTTGACTAAATAGCGCAGTGCGGAGGATTCAGGATGAATGCTGTTTTAATTAAACCCTTTGTGATAGAGGCGATAGTGCCGTCAGTGGATGGCGGTAAGTTTCCTGTAAAACGGGAGGTCGGGGAAACTCTTGTAGTGACGGCTACTGTTTACAGGGACGGCCACGATGTCACTCGGGTAAATCTTAAATATAAGGAAAAATACGGCGATAAAACGTGGCAGACTGTCGAGATGGAATCAATTAACTCAGGCCTTGATTTATGGCGGGGGGCTTTTTTACTTGATAAAAACACAAGATATATTTATACCATAGAGGCATACACGGACACTTACCAGTCATGGCTTAAGGATACAACGAAAAAATTTACGGCTGGAGCCGATATTGCAAGTGAACTAACAGAGGGAGAGATTTTTATAAAATCTCTCATAGATGAAAGTGTCCCGGACGATGAGAAATCGTACATAAACGGGATTCTTGCCCTTATAGGCAAGAAAAAAAACCAGAAGGACAAGCTTACAATAATGTCAGATGCGGTTCTGACAGACTTTGTCACGATGTATGAGAAAAAGCCTGATTTAACTGTTCATGAACCCTTTCTTGAAGTAGTGGCAGACCGGGAGCGGGCTCGTTATGCCGCGTGGTATGAGATATTTCCGCGCTCTCAGGGAAATAAGCCCGGCAAAAGTGCCACGTTTAAAGACTGCATTAAGAGGCTTCCTGAGATAAAAGAAATGGGCTTTGATGTCTTATACCTTACTCCGATTCATCCCATTGGGGTTACAAAACGAAAGGGGCCAAATAACAGCTTAAATCCTACAGAGCTGGATCCGGGCTGTCCGTATGCGATAGGGAGCACTCTTGGCGGCCATAAGGCAGTGGAGCCCGGGCTTGGCACGTTAAAGGATTTTGATGAGTTGGACAAAGCCTGCAAAAAAATGGACATGGAAATAGCGCTTGACTTTGCCATTAACTGCTCCCCAGACCATCCGTACGTTAAGGAGCATCCAGAGTGGTTTTTTAAGCGCCCTGACGGCTCGATTAAATATGCCGAAAATCCTCCTAAAAAGTACGAGGACATCTACCCGCTTAATTTCTACGCCCCGGGGGATGCACAAGAAATGCTTTGGACAGAGATGAAAAGCATACTTGAATTTTGGATTAAACACGGCGTACGGATATTCAGAGTGGACAACCCGCACACTAAACCGATACCGTTTTGGCATTGGTTGATTACTGAGCTGCAACGCCAATACCCTGATGTGATATTTCTTGCTGAGGCCTTTACACGGCCTCCCATGATGAGGATGCTTGCCAAAGTTGGTTTCTCACAGTCCTACACCTACTTTACATGGAGGAACTTTAAAGGGGAAATTACTGAGTATTTTACGGAGCTTACCCACTCAGAAAGTGCCGAATATATGAGGGGAAATTTGTTTGCAAACACACCGGATATTTTACCCCGGATTTTACAAATAGGCAGCAGACCTGCCTTTAAAATGCGCTTTGTTTTGGCTGCCACACTGTCCTCAGTCTATGGCATATACAGCGGGTATGAGCTTTGTGAAAACACCGCCATTACAGGTAAAGAGGAATATTTTGACTCCGAAAAGTATGACTATAAAGTATGGGACTGGGACAGAGCCGGTAATATCAAGGATTTTATTACAAAAATTAACCGGATACGGCGAGAAAACGAAGCTTTGCATAATTACAAAAATTTGCGTTTCTATCACGCAGATAATGAAAATATTTTATTTTATGGAAAGACTGATACGAATAATAAAAATATTATTCTCTGTGCAGTTAACCTTGACCCCTTTAACACACACAGCAGCAAACTAACGATTCCCATTGAACAGTTTGGCATAGCACACGATGAAACGTATGAGTTGCAGAACCTTATAAACGGAGAACGTACGCCAATTAGAGGGCAGGAGTATTTTGTTACTTTAAATCCCGACTGGGAGCCAGGCTTTATATATAAAGTGAATCGTTGGGTTCATACGGAGGATAAGTTTGATTATTTCAATATGTAAAGTGTTAGTAATAGCTGGTGCTCTGTGGTAGTGGACGCCTTTAGCTATATCGGGGATATAGTAAGCAACAGAGGGTTGATTTTTGAGCTAACCATGAGAGATTTTAAGTCTAAGTATCTTGGATCTTATTTAGGTCTTATTTGGGCTTTTATCAATCCTATGGCATATGTTGTGATTTTATGGTTTGTTTTTTATCTTGGTTTTAAAAGTTCAACAGTTGGGAACATTTCTTTTTTCCATTGGCTTATAGCGGGAATAGTGCCGTGGTTTTTTATTTCTGACAGCTTATCCAGTGCTGCTCTCTCTATTGTTGACTATAGTTTTTTAGTAAAGAAGGTTGTCTTTAGGATTAGTCTGCTTCCACTGGTCAGAATTCTGTCGGCACTGTACGTGCATCTGTTTTTTCTTGTTTTAGTCCTTCTGATTTATCTTATCTCAGGGTGCAGTCTTGATTGGCATGTGTGCCAGTTGCCATACTATCTTTTTGCTGCAGTTGTGCTTGTTACAGGAGTGTCGTGGATAACGTCATCGGTCACAATCTTTTTCCGGGATATGGGACAGATAGTCAATATGCTCTTACAGTTTCTGTTTTGGTTAACGCCCATATTTTGGCAAATTAAAATTATACCGGTGAAGTTCGTGTTGTTTTTAAAGCTCAATCCAGCTTATTATATAGTACATGGTTACAGAAACTGTTTAATTAACAGAGTGTGGTTTTGGGAGGAGGGATTGCTCACGATTTATTTCTGGGTGGTAGTCGTTTTAGTTTTCTTTATAGGTGCATTTCTTTTTAGGAGGCTGCGTCCTCATTTCGCAGATGTGATATAAGCGACCATGAATACACTTGCATATAAAGGGAGTACGGTTTTGACGGAAAATGCTCATATTCCCGGCGATTTCGCATCAGAACTGTCGGATTGCCAGTCAGAAGAAACAGCCATAAGGGCCGTAGGCATTTCTAAGGTCTATAAACTTTATAAGAGAAAATTAGACAGGCTTAAGGAGTCACTCCATCCATTCAGAAAGAAATATCATGTTGATTTCTATGCGCTGAGAGATGTTTCATTTGAGTTAAAAAAGGGGCAGACCATAGGTATAATTGGTAAAAACGGAGCCGGTAAATCAACGCTGCTTCAGGTTTTAACAGGAGTGTTAACGCCAACCACAGGGGTAGTGTATCGAACCGGCAGGATATCCGCACTGCTTGAGCTTGGTGCTGGTTTTAATCCGGAACTGACAGGCCTTGAAAACGTTTACTTTAACAGCACTCTTATGGGTTATTCTAAAAAGGAAATAGATGAAAAGATAGATGACATCGTAAGTTTTGCAGAAATTGGCGACTTTGCAGACCAGGCGGTAAAAACATACTCAAGCGGGATGTTTGTGAGGCTTGCCTTTGCCGTAGCAATAAACATAGACCCGGACATCCTTATCGTGGATGAGGCGCTAAGTGTTGGAGATATACGATTTCAGCAAAAATGTTTCAGACGCTTCAGGGAATTCAAAGAACAGGGTAAAAGTATAATCTTTGTTTCCCATGACATGGGAGCGGTTAAAAACTTTTGCGACATTGCCGTGTGGCTTAAAGATGGGTCAATACACCACTTCGGAGACCCGATATTAGTCAGTAAACACTATTTCTCTTTTATGTGTTACGATTCACTAACTACAGGGGATGACACTACTAAGGAAACCCAGACCATCGACACTAAAAGCGATACCAGTGAAAACGACTCTATGTGGGAGGATGTAAGCGGATACTCTTCATTTGGTGAGGGTGGGGCAGAAATAGAGCGGGTTACACTTATCAACAGAAAAACCGGTGAACGAGTTGATGCTTTAAATGGAGGAGAGGATGTTTGTTTTATAGTTGAGGGCAGGGCAACACAACCAATAGCCCATCCAGGCATAGGAATAATTCTTAAGGATATCTACGGTAATTTCATGTTTACTGTTAACAACTACATGTATAACATTTCGATAAAGCCGTTAAACCCGTCCGACAAAATAAGGGTAGAATTTAACTTTGTGTTTCCAAAGCTAAAAAATGGCCACTATACTTTTACAGCCTCCATATCAGACGGCACCCTTGAGACCCATATTCAGAACCACTGGGTGCATGATGCCTACCTGGTACGGCTTGTCAATAACGACATCCGCTACAAAATGGGCTGCTACGTTATCCTTGACGATGTTGATATGAAAGTTGACTTCAAATAGACAACTCGTACTAATTAGCTCTCAAAAAGTAAATTAACCACAAACAAATAAACCACAGATTAGGATTATTTATCTGTGGCTAAAATTTTTTAATGGTATCATACCACGTAGCAGTCAGAAGTATAATTCCAATTGTAAATCAAATATGAAATAATACACTAATACCAAGTGGCAATCTAATAAGTATTATGCTATACTATCTCTAAAAAAAGAACATGGGGGTAGTGATGATGAAAAAGACGAAAGTGTTAGAACATCTGACAGCAGTAGAGATAAAGGAGAAGCTAAGGGAGACCACAGGGTTTTGGCGCGTACAGAAATGGTTGGTAATACTGAATGCACTGATAGCGCCGAGGTCAGCCAAAGAGATAGCTCTTCATATTGGAGTGGCAGAACAGACAGTACGCAATCTGACATCCCAATATAATCGTTTAGGGCCTAAAATACTTGATGGACCAGGGAAAGGTGGAAGACGCAATTTCTATTTGACAACAGAGAGAGAAAAAGCACTTTTAGAACCATTTATTGAAAGAGCACTTACCGGTAAGATAGCTACTGCTAAAGAAATTAAGGAAGTTTTTGAGCAGACTTTGGGTCACCCAATTCATAAAACGACAATCTATAGGATTCTTAAGAGAAATGGTTGGAGAAAAATAGTTCCAGGACCATTTCATGTGCAGGCAGATAAAGAGAAACAGGAAGAGTTTAAAAAAAATTTAGAGAAAAAGTAGATACTATCTTACAGGACAGAGACCCTAAAGATAAGCGTCCAGTGATAGTGATGGCACAGGATGAGGACCTTTTTGGTCGTATAAATAATGCTCGTAGA
>JADFXG010000031.1 GCA_015233895.1 Nitrospirota bacterium
GCTGAAATGTTTAAGTGCGTTGCTTAAGTGGTATAAGTGTCGCACTTAAAGGCTATTTAACAGCATATAGTACGATAATGAAGGAGGAGTAGAAGATGAGCCAAAGTTCTTTGAATTACAGAGTGACAAGAAATCCTAAGCGTAACTTAGCAGGGCATACCTGCGATGATGGTACAAATACGTTAGCTTATTGACAGAAGGTTATAAATATAGCTGAAACTAAATGGCAGCGTGGCTGTCATGATTTTTTGGAGGTGTTTCGTTAAAAAGTATTGGGAAGGTAAGGACTAATTTGCCTTTTTATAATTTAGATAAAACACTTGACATTACCGGGGGAAAAACAATGATTACATTCTACAAAAGCATGAAATTGAAACTGCTGTTAGCTGTTGTTTTGTTGCTTTCTTTTGCGTCAACGGGTTATTTAGAAACTATAAGTGTGCCACCTAAATATATTAACACGGGGGCTAAGAAAGTAGATGCTTATATAAAAACACTTAATTTCGACACGTCAATGAGTCAGCATGAGGCGGTAACAGTAACAGTTCCTACAGATACTATTGACAAATTGAAATCTGTAAGAGATACATATACAGGTCCGCCAATAGTCGGAGTTAACGTGGATTTACCAAGCCATGGTGAAACCATGTTTAATACAAATATAAGGGAATTAACAACAAAAGATGGTTTAAATACAAAGCGTGTGGCAATATATGCTAAGGACGCTCAAGCTATAAGGCTTCACTTTGTAAAGCTTCCGGTAAATACCAATGTGTACATTTATGGTTTAAAAGGACAGTCCTCAGCTCACGGACCAATTGAGGTAGATACCGAAAACCAATCAGATGGTTACTGGGGACCTACAGTGTTTGGTGAAGTTGTGTTTATAGAAATGTTGGGAAACGGTGATGTTAACACATCCGAGCTCGTGATAGATAAAATTAACTATTTTTTTTTGGATCCATTGAGTCCGGGTGCTAAAACGTTATGTTCATCTGAAGTCGACGTAAATTGCGATTCAACTGTGAGTACTTATAAAAAAGCAATTGCCTTAATAACATATATCAACGGTAGTAATTCATATCTTTGCTCAGGGGCTTTAATAAGCGATTTAGGTTCAACTAATACCGCTTGGTTTCTTACTGCTAACCATTGTATAAGTAGTAACACGGTCGCAGCTACTCTTAATGCATATTTTAACTATGAGACTTCTGCATGTAATGCGGGCGATGCGAATATTAACAATGCCAGCCAGGTTGTCGGTTCAACATATGTAATAAGCAAGGATTATTCGACCGGTTCAGACTTTTCATTGCTTAAACTCAACAGTGCTCCCTCTGGTGGTGCTTATTACCTTGGTTGGACAACCTCTGATATAACAAGCGGAAAGGGTATACATCATCCAGGAGGAGATTACAAAAGAGTTAGTAGCGGCTCAATTGTCTCATCCAATTGGAGTGATCTAAATAATACTAATTTTTGGACAGTAACATGGACATCAGGATTAACTGAGGGAGGGTCCTCAGGCTCTCCTCTGATTAATAGCAGCGGTTATATTGTTGGTCAACTTTATGGTGTTTCTGCTGATCAAACTTGTAGCAGCACTACTAAGTACGGCATCTACGGCAAATTTAGTAAATCATACTCTGATGGCCTTTCCACATACTTAGGAGCCACATCAACCACCACCACAGCAGCCGGCACTAATACCACAACTACCACATCAACCACCACCACAGCAGCCGGCACTAATACCACAACTACCACATCCACCATAGGCGGCTCTAAAAACGTTAGTTATACCCTGCCCTATCTTCACACAAATCCAAGTGGTGTGGTTTATTGTATGGCAAGTAACATGACATCATCCTCGCAAACGGGTTTTGTTATGGTTAGGGCTAATAGCGTTGGCACTGCATTCACACCGTCGTATGAAAGTACAACATTTCCACTTTCAGGTAAAACCACAGAGATGCTTACGTTTTCTGGGCAAGCACTGACTGCTGGTACCACATCAATTAGTTTGCTTGCTAAAACAGGAGGCACCGCTACTTCAACAGTAATGTATTCAGCGAAACTAACGTTCAGTTCCAATGATAGCACATCGAGTTGTAAAAGTATGGGTTTAGCTTGCTTTCAGGGAACAACGTCACCAAAACGCAATGTTTTGGGGGTTCTCTGTAACGACGGCAGCACATACACCAGTAGTGATCTTGCCCACTAATTTTAAACAAAAGGAGATAACAAAAATGAAAAAGATAATAACATACACACTGATGACATTACTGATAACGGGAGTTATTAGTATATTGTTAAGCAATAAAACTGAGGCAAGTTCAGCAACATATTACATGCCGTATCTTCACACAAATGCAGGTAATGTGGTTTACTGTGTGGTGGGTAATGTGTCTTCAAATGCAATAACGGGCACATTTTCAACGATGACAACAGAGAGTGGCACTGCATCTCAAACAGCAGGCACAGGCTTTAGCATAGCGGCAAACACAACGCAAATGATTACATTTTCGGGAACCACTATAACAACCGGTTCATCAACAATCACAGTATCAGACGTAACAAACGGCAGCTATAGCGGCAAGCTGGCGTATACCAGTACAGCAAACGTATCGTGTACCGACGTTCCTATGAGCTGTTTTCAGGGAACAACAAATCCTAAGCGTAACTTAGCAGGGCATACCTGTGATGATGGCACAAATGTTTTAGCTTATTAACTAAATTCCGGGGGGATGGTGCTTATGGCACCATCTCTCGATGGTTTACACACAACATTGACAAAGCTGCTCTCTTTCATTTAGCATATATAACCGGTTGCTGGATGTGAATTTGTGTTGCAAAAGGAGATTTCTTCTTATGGGAAACCAATTGGCAAATAAAGCGAATCTATTTGTGTTAATGACTATTATCATCACTGCATGTATAGTTTCAGCAGCGATGGTTGTTACAAGTATAAGTAATGTCAGCGCTAAAACTACCATTATACTGTTTGCAATATCCGGAGTGTTGATATCAACCATCACGTATTTTGCTGTGGTTTTTTTGCTGACTAAGGCTTCAGACACCGTACAGGATCGAAAACTGCCACAACCTGAGGCCGACACTAAAGCCCTCGATGATGCAAAGGTTGCACAGGTGCTTTCAGTGTTACAGAAAAAGGGTCGGCTTATTGATTTTTTACAAGAGGATATCAGCAATTTTACAGATGCACAGATAGGACAAGCAGTGCGTACTATTCATAGAGACTGTAAACAGGCTCTTGTTGAGTACCTGACTATAGCGCCTGTGATGGAGCAAATGGAGGGGCAGAGGGTTACGGTTTCAGCGGGCTTTGATCCATCATCTATCACCTTAACCGGTAATGTTGGAGCAAATCCTCCTTTTACCGGTACAATAGTACACTCCGGTTGGCGGCTCAGCGAAAACAAATTGCCAGAGCTTCAGCAAGGGAGAAATGTGTTTGTTATAGAACCGGCTGAGGTGGAGATTTCATAGAACTTGTCTTAATTTGGCCATATCTCTTCAATCAAATATACTTTTTAAGAAAATATAAGCGAGGTGGCGGTTATTATGGCAGATGCCAGATATATCGTAGGTATAGATTTAGGAACAACTAACACAGTCGTTGCATATATTGATACGGAGGCAGATAATCCAACTCCAACCGTATTTGAGATTCCACAGATAACAGACATAGGAGTGGTGGAGAAGTTTACGATGCTTCCCTCATTTCTCTACATTCCGACCGATGCTGAAAAACCGGAGACCAGTTTTGCTTTGCCCTGGGGTAGCCCATCCGATGCGGTTGCCGGAGTGTATGCCAGAAAGAGAGGAGCACAGTTGCCTCAGCGCCTCATATCCTCAGCCAAGTCGTGGCTTTGTCATGCCGGTGTGGACAGAACCTCACCGATACTACCGTGGAACTGCCCTGAGGATGTGCAAAAACTGTCCCCGCTTCATGCTTCATCCAGATACCTGTTACATATAAAAGCCGCATGGGATGCTAATTTTGGAAAAACCAGCCAATTAAGCGCACAGGATATTTATCTGACAGTTCCGGCCTCATTTGATGCTGCATCGAGGGAACTAACGGTAAAGGCAGCTGAAATTGCAGGACTTAAACACGTGACCCTCATAGAGGAACCACTGTCTGCCTTTTATTTTTGGCTTAACGCTCATTCTGAGAGTTGGCGCAGGACCCTGAAAGTCGGCGACATTGTGCTTGTTTGTGACATCGGAGGCGGCACCACAGATTTCACTTTGATAGAGGTTCGTGATGAGGGAGGGGAACTTACCCTTCACAGAATAGCAGTGGGAGAGCATATCTTGCTTGGCGGCGATAATATGGATCTCATGTTAGCTTATATATTAAAAAAGAAATTTTCCGACCGGGGAGTCAGTCTTGACAACTATCAGATGTTGGGATTAATTCATGGTGCGCGGCAGGCTAAGGAAAGTATGCTTAACGATGCCGCTGTGGAAAGTTATAAGATAGCAGTGCTTGGGCGTGGCCGCTCCGTGGTAGGTGGCACAATAGAGACTGAGGTTAGCAGGGAGGATCTGGAAAGAGCAATTTTAGATGGGTTTTTTCCCTTTACAAAAATAGATGAAATGCCTGCCGACAAGCGCTCCATCGGGTTTAAAGAGTTAGGGCTTAATTATGCAACTGACTCTGCGGTGACAAGACATTTGGCTAAGTTTCTCAGCCATCACTCAGTGGGCGGAAACGGATTTATCAGACCTACAAAGATTCTTTTTAACGGAGGAGTTACCAGGGCAGGAGCGCTGAGAGAGAGACTGACTGATGTAATTACAGGATGGCTTGAGTTACCGGATGATGTGGCGCTTGCAACTCTTGCCGGAACAGACCCTGATCTTGCTGTCTCACAGGGAGCCGCCTGTTATGGCTACACAAAGCGTGGCACCGGAATTCGTGTAAGGGGTGGGGCAGGGCGGTCATATTATGTTGGCATAGAGGCTGCGATGCCTGCGGTACCGGGGATGGAGCTTCCGGTTAAGGCACTGTGTGTGTGCCCGATAGGGATGGAGGAGGGCACGGATGTGAGAGTGCCCGGCCAGGAATTTGGTCTTGTAGTGGGAGAGCACGTAAAATTCAGATTTTTCAGCTCAACAATAAGAAAAGACGATGTGGTTGGGGATTTGCTTGATGAGTGGGTAAGCGGTGAGATAGAGGAGCTTGCACCGATTGAAGCATCATTGCCAGTTGAGGAAAATGCCGGAGTTTTGGTACCGGTAACGCTTCATGCGTATTTAACAGAGGTTGGGACACTTTCGATATTTTGTGAATCTACTGATGGTAAAAACAGATGGAAGCTTGAGTTTAATGCAAGAGATGAGGGTTAAGACCCAGATAAATTATTAAAGTATGGCTATAACGTTTTACAGTATGGGAGTGTATGGGGCTCTGGTGTCCCCCCCGGACTTCAAATCCGGTGTTTCCTGCCAAAAGTGGGAAGGGTGGGTTCGATTCCCACACGCTCTCGCCAAAATATTGTTATAAATCAATAAGTTTAACTTTCCAAAATCCTCAAACATACTGTCACCAAACCGTCACCAGCATATCTTTGTAATCATTGTTTTTTATTAATTTCTTTTTGATTGCAAGGTAAAAAATTGTGATTTAATTTATGTGATTATGTTAGTATGGCAGAATTGTTTGATTTATAATTTTATCCAAAACAATTGATAGTGACAGGTATTAATTACATTTACTTAACGTTGATGTAAGTAATAACTGCAACAGCATCAGGGGAAGCGTTTATTATTTTTGGGGGAGGAAGAAATAATGAGGTATTATGCGCATTCACTTAAAGAGAGTCCAGTTGATACATGGCAGCCACTTGATAAACATTTAATTGGTACAGCAGAATTAGCTGCCCGGTTTGCCTCTGAGTTTGGCTGCGGACAGTGGGGCTACTTGAAATATAATGTTAATTAATGAAAGTGAGGTAGAAAATGGAAAAGCTATATGAGGTTTCTTTTGAAATTGCAGGTCCGGCAGCTATGTTTACACGGCCTGATACTGGTGCTGCTCAAGTATCCTATCCTGCACCTACATATTCATCAGCCAAAGGTATCTTTGAAGCAGTCGCACGTTTAAAAAGTGCATATATTCAGCCAACGAAAGTAGAGATCTGTGCACCAATAAGATTTAGTAAATATGTCACAAATTCTGGCGGACCATTACGGAAAGCCAACCAGAAAAAAAGTGGTAGCTCTTACCAAATACCTGCCACTATTCTTGTGGACGTATGCTATAGAGTTTACGGAGTTGTAAAAGCTGTCACTGATTCACCAAATAATACTAATCATCTTCATGCACTTCAGGAAATTTTTAAACGACGACTGGTAAAAGGCCAACAATACTACACCCCTTGTTTAGGTTGGAGTGAATTTGTGCCCTCATATTTGGGTTTATTTCGAGAAAGTACAAATATAGAGAAAACAATTAATATTGTTATACCGTCAATGCTTCATGCCGTATTTGATAAACCGGTCAATGGTCAAATAAAATTTATATATCGTCAAAATGTGAAAATTACAAGTGGGGTGATTGCGTATGCTGAATGAACTTATGACACTTAATATGTCACTTAAAAGATGTGAACTTACGGTACCACAAACTCATCCGTGGTTTAAGATCCCTGCACGTAAAGAAGGGTTTATCGTCTGTATAAATTCTGATTGTAAGATAGAAACCTTAGAACATTGTACTAAAGAACGTATGGTAAATTTGTGGAAAATAATGCCTGATAATCAGAATAGCTTTCCTGTAATTAATTTTAGTTTACCAATCTGGCAACTACCTATATTGCCTACGTGTATACGCAAAATGTTGGATGATAAAGACGTAAAGCAACGGTGTAACAAGATGAAAGAAATCATACAGCAGTTGGAGCTATCTTATACAGAAGCCGAAAGAGATAAATTTGAGGGACGTATTTGTGGTTATCCCACAGAATTGCTGAAAATTTTAGACTGTAATAATTCTAAAATAAATGCTTTCTGTACACTAATAAATAGGTTACAATCTTATGAACATAACATAGACTGCTTTCTCAGACAATTATACAAAGTTGCGGTTGATGGTTGTTTAAATGGTAGTATTGAACAGATTGATTTGGTAGAGGAATTGCTTTTTGGGAAATGGAATGAAAAAAAGAAAAAATTCATTTGTGATATCCCTTTAATATTCGATTTAGCAGATTACGCCAATTTTAATTATAGAATAGCTGCTCCTGATCTTAAAAATATATTAAGTGAAATTCTTTTGAGAAGGCCAATAGATGAAACAAACAAAGATTTATGCTCTCTGTCGGGGGAGATAACAGTAATTGAGCAAAATACTTTTCCGCAACCGTCACTGCCAAAACTTGGTCCAACTTTTCTCTTTTCTATGAATAAGGATGCACCCTGTCATAGCAGATATGGAAAAGTTAGTTCAGATATATTCCCTGTTGGAAAAGATTTATTGAAAGAACTAAATGATGCACTTAAATTTATCGTAGACGAAAAACGTGAAGGTAAAACATGGAAATCCATACCTGGTAAAAGCATTGCTGAGAGCGACTTACTTATTGTTTACCTTGAGGATAAACCTGAAAGTGAAATAAATCTGGCTGAGCTTCTTAACGATGCTGATGAGAGCGAATTTTCTGAAGCTATGTATGAAAAAGTAACGACTAAAGTTTGCTCAGCCCTTGAGGGAGAAGAAGGTATTACAAAGGAATCTTTAGTTCGTGTTTTTGTACTTAGAAAAATAGATCCGGGACGTAGGCAAATTGTACTAAATTCATCTTTCACGGTTAAAAATATACTCACAGGAGTTACGGAATGGCAAGTTGCAGCTAAAAACCATCCTATCATCTTACCATTAATAAAAGATCAAGCAAATTATTATGTACTTTCGCCTGCTTCAGTTATGCGGTGCTTTCAGTATAAGTGGATAAGAAATGGCACTGAAAAGACTAAAGTGTCTGGAATTGGTCTGCAAGAGGTTTATGATATTCTTCTTGGGGTACCAAAAGAAAGTGAACATTCAGCAAAAAGACTGTTATCACTTGCTCTTCAACGGCAGATATCGCTTGTGTTAGGTATAGGTGAAGCTATTCGTTCAGATAATCTTAAAATTTTGAATAAATTCAAACAGGAAGGCAAAAAACCAACACTTAAAGCAGTGACACTCTTTTCCATACTGCTTTACAAACTAGGACATAAAAAGGAGGTGTATATGAAAGAAGCAACTTTTAACGTAGGCAGACTACTTGCCCTAAGTGATGATCTACACATTCAGTATTGCAAGCATGTGAGAAAAAACGAAATTCCGCCTCAACTGATTGGTAATGCTTTAATGTCTTCAGCTATGGAAAATCCTGAACGTGCCATAACGAGGCTTTGGAATCGCCTGTTGGTATATCAGGCATGGGCAAATAAAGTGCAAGGTGAGGAGTATACATTAGTTAAATGGATTTTGGGTCAGATTGGAAAGGTCTGTGCAGAATTGGCCAGTGTTACCTTACCACGACAAACAACAGATGCTGACAAGACAAAAATGCTTTTAGGCTACCTTGCCCGTTCAGAGGGTAGGAATCAAGATAAGTAAATATGACAATATGGAGGAAAATTATGAGTAATCAAAATGATGGAAACGATTGCATAAAAAAGGCCACAGGTCTTTTAATCATTGAGGTGAGAGGTTCAAATCCCAACGGTGACCCAGATCGCGAAAGTGATCCTCGTCAGCGGTATGATGATCGAGGTGAAATATCACCTGTTTCATTTAAACGAAAAGTACGAGATTTGGTTGAAAACAAAGAGGGCCCTGTTTGGCAAGAAATCTCAAAAATGTTCAAGCCTAAATTAGAGGATGCTAAATTTCACATATTGGAAAGCCGTGGAAGAGACCGTAAAGCGATAGAAAACGAAATTAAAGATGGTACATTTAAGGAAAAATATTGGGACGGCAGGGTTTTTGGAAACACTTTTCTGGAGGAAGGTTCATCGACATCTATCAGGACAGGCGTTGTTCAATTTGGTCTTGGTATTTCCATTGCACCAATTGAAATAGAACGAATGACTACAACCAATAAGGCAGGGGTTCAGGAGGACAAAGATCGAGGGATGGCACCTTTAGGTTATCGTATTGTTTCACATGGTGTGTATTGTATGCCTTTTTTTGTCAATCCAACTGCAGCAACTGCAACAAGTTGTACTAATACAGACATTGAGCTTTTAAAAAGAATACTACCTTACGCTTATTCTCATACAGCCTCTTATATTAGGTCTTTTGTCGGTATTCGTCACGCCTGGTATATCGAGCATAAATCGCAATTAGGTTCCTGTTCAGATTTCAAGTTAATTGATGCTTTGACACCAAAAAAGAAAGAGAACTTCGATCCAGAAAAGCCGTCTAAAACATGGGACGAATATGACTTTCCCACTAAATTGCCAGAAGATTTGAAAAGCAAGGTCAAACCACTTCTTGACTTGATGGATATGCAATAATGGAAGCGTTGGCACACAGTGCAAGGGCTGAACAAGGTATTCCGCCTCAGACTTATGCTGAGCATGTCATAAATGTTTTGGAGAGAACTCAAAAAAACGCTTCTGAAGCTGCTAAATACTTTGAAGACTCAAATCAAGCATTTGTTGATAAAGTAGCTGCAGCCGCTTTATTTCATGATTTAGGGAAATTAGACGACGAAAACCAGAAAGTTTTGAGAAATCATTCAAAAAAGAAGCTGCCAATAAATCACGTGGATGCTGGTTGCGTTTATTTGAAACAACGCAACCAGCTTCAGGCGGCATTTCTGATATATAGTCACCACGCTGGTTTATGCTCATTGCCAGATGAGGTTGTCAGAGACAGTCTTTTTTGCCGTGTCAGGGATATTGCTACACAGCAACGCACAAATGAGTTGATTAATGACTATAAAACATTACATGAAGATATCTTAGATTCATGTGTGATAAAAAATGTTAGCGGTGGCATCAATTGGAATGGACTAACTTATCGTTTAGGTCTTTCATGTTTGGTAGATGCTGATCACAGTGATACTGCACAGCATTACGAAAATGAAGGAAATTTAGAATATAAGGATTTACGCTGGGAAGAGAGACTGCGGGCTCTTGATAAGTTTGTTGAGACCGAATTCAAAAAAGATCCGTATTCAGCTCGTAATTTGCAACGTCAAGAAATTTATGACTCATGCAGAAAGGCAGATACTATTACACCGATTCAGGCATGTGAGAGTCCTGTTGGTACAGGTAAGACAACATCGGTTATGGCACATTTATTACAAGCTGCTATAACAAAAAAATTGAGACATATTATTGTGGTGCTGCCATATACAAACATTATCAAACAGTCAGTTAAAACTTACCGTAAAGCTCTTGTTCTTGCAGGTGAAAGTCCTGAGCAAATCGTTGCAGAACATCATCATCAGGCAGATTTTGAAAGTAAAGAATTACGCAGTCTGTCTTCGCTTTGGAAGTCTCCAATAATCGTTACAACGGCAGTTCAGTTTTTTGAAACTTTGGGAAGTAATATGCCTGCAAAACTCAGAAAGTTGCATGAACTTCCTGGTTCAGCCATATTCATTGATGAGGCACACGCTGCAATTCCGTCCTGGTTATGGCCTCAAACGTGGCTGTGGTTTAAGAATTTAACAAATTGGGGTTGTCATTTTGTCTTAGCATCTGGATCACTGCCTCGATTTTGGACAATGGAAAAATTCGTTTCCCCAACAGAACAAATACCCGATTTAGTATTAGACGAACTACGGCAACGTTCAAGTAAAAGTGAGTTTGAAAGAATAACTTACAGAACATGTGATGAACCGTTTGACCGTAAGAGTTTGATAGATTTTATTATGTCTCAACGTGGTCCAAGGCTTGTAATAATGAATACTATTCAGTCGGCTGCTGTAGTTGCTAATGAAATGCAAAAGGCTGGTCATACAGTATTACACCTATCTACAGCATTAACCCCTGTTGATAGAAATCGAATTGTAAATCAAGTAGTGCAATTACTTAAACAAGAGAGAAATATCGAAACGAAAAATACCGATTGGACGCTTGTAGCCACAAGCTGTATAGAAGCAGGAATGGATTTTTCTTTTGCTACTGCTTTGCGGGAAAGTTGCAATGTTGCAGGTTTAATTCAAATCGGAGGACGTGTAAACAGAAATCATGAAGGTACAACTAGGGATGTTTGGGATTTTCGTGTTCTTGACCCTCTGTTAAACCGACATCCATCCTTTGAGACAAGTCGTGCTGTGCTCGATAATTTGTTTAAAGAACAATTGATCCAAAAAATGTCAGCGACAGATGTCATGACTGAAGGTATGAGAAGAGAGATAATGAGCAACTATAGCAATAATGCAGAGGATATAAAAAAAAGCGAAAAAAAGGGGGATTATCCTAAAGTTTCTGAACTTTACAGAGTTATTAAGGCTGATACACGTATTGTTGTCGTAGATAAGAAAATTATAGAGGCATTAGAAAATCATGAAAAAGTTACTACTTTAGATTTACTAAGGAACAGTGTTCAAATATGGTTTCAGAAAATAAATGCTCTGACTCTTGAGAATGTTAAGGGATATGATGAACTCTTTAAGTGGACATGGCCTTACGACCCTGATTTTCTTGGGATTATGAAAGGGGTTTTACCCCTTGTTTATGCAAAAGAAGATGGTTTAATTTTTTAGAGGGGAAACTATAAAAATATGTTTTCTGAAGACGACCTTCTACCTCTTTCAGCGCTGCAGCATCTGATTTTTTGCGAGAGGCAGTGTGCGCTGATACACATTGAGCAGGTGTGGGATGAAAATCTCTACACGGCTGAGGGCAGAATTATGCACGAACACGTTGATTCCGGTAAAAGCGAAAACAGGGGCGATGTCAGAGTTGCAACGGGCGTTCCCATCAGATCACTTATGCTTGGGCTCTCCGGTAAAGCCGATGTCGTGGAGTTTCATAAAATCCGTAGCGATTCAAACAATAAACGGATTACATGGCAGCCTTTTCCGGTAGAGTATAAACGCGGCAAACCCAAGCGTGACAACTGCGACAAGGTGCAGTTGTGCGCTCAGGCAATTTGTCTTGAGGAAATGCTCAACATTGAAGTAAATCATGGAGCAATGTTTTACGGCACAACCAGAAGACGGCTTGATGTCCTGTTTGATGACGGGCTTAGACACGAAACAACTCAGGCTGCCATAAGACTTCATGAGCTGATAGAATCCGGTATAACCCCTCCGCCTGTCTATAGCCCTAAGTGTAAAAACTGTTCCCTTTTAGAAATATGCCTGCCGGATAAGATTAAAAAAGGCTATTTCTCGTCTGTGGAAACATATATTAAAAAGTGTCTCACACAGGTGGTGGAATGAAACGGCTGCTTAACACGCTATATGTAACAACACAGGGAGCGTATCTGTCAAAAGAGGGTGAGACCGTGGTGGTGCAAGTCGGCGATGATACGCTTGCGAAAGTGCCTGTGCATACGCTTGGCAGCGTGGTATGCTTTGGGCAGGTGATGGTCAGTCCACCACTTATGGGATTTTGCGCAGAGAGAAATGTTTCGATAAGTTTCCTGACCGAATATGGACGGTTTTTAGCAAAAGTGCAGGGACCGGTCTCCGGCAATGTTTTATTACGCCGTGAGCAGTACCGCCGGGCGGACAGTGCTGAGGAATCGGCCAAAATAGCAAGGTCGGTGTTGACGGCTAAGATTTCCAACAGTCGAACGGTGTTAAGGCGCATGTTGAGGGACCATCCGGAGCGGCTTGACAGTGATGATGTGTTAAAATCGGCAACGCGGCTTAGCGTATCGCTTAGAAAGGTTCAGGCTGCGACAACGCTTGATGAATTAAGAGGGATAGAGGGTGATGCGGCGCATCATTACTATAGCGTCTTTGACAATCTGATAATCAATCAGAAGGAGGAATTCTTCTTTAAGGGAAGGAACAGGCGACCGCCTATGGACAATGTCAA
This sequence comes from Nitrospirota bacterium, assembly GCA_015233895.1. Lineage (NCBI taxonomy): Bacteria > Pseudomonadati > Nitrospirota > Nitrospirota bacterium. Next base: position 13,030 of record JADFXG010000031.1, read on the forward strand.
CTGCTTGCTATCATTTTTATATACGTTGGTTCTTCATGACATCCGAGGGGCGTGTGAAACGGTGGGGCTTGATCCGGCGGTGGGGTACTTACACAGGGATCGACCCGGACGTGCTGGGCTTGCGCTTGACATGTTAGAGGAGTTCCGTCCGTATCTGGCAGACAGGTTTGTGTTGAGTCTGATAAACTTAAATCAGGTGAAACCTTTAGGATTTAAGAAACTTGAAACAGGAGCAGTTACGATGGATGATGAAACGCGCAAGGTAGTATTAGTTGCGTATCAAAAGCGTAAACAGGATGAGATAACGCATCCGTTTTTGAATGAGAAGGTATCCGTGGGGATATTGTTTCACATTCAGGCGATGTTGTTTGCGCGATTTATACGTAATGATCTGGATGGGTATCCACCGTTTATATGGCAGTGAGGGATGAGGGATAATGTTGGTACTGATAAGTTATGATGTATCGGTAGATGGCAATGGCAAGCAGAGGCTGCGGCGTGTTGCGAGGCGTGTCAGGACTATGGTCAGCGGGTGCAGTATTCGGTATTTGAGTGCTTGTTGGATCCAGCGCAGTGGACGGTATTGCGGCAGAGACTGATAGAGGAGATAGACAAGGAGCATGATAGTCTTCGGTTTTACTTTCTTGGTTCAAACTGGAAACACCGTGTGGAGCATATAGGAGCGAAGGGGGTGTTGGATCAGGAGGGACCGTTAGTATTCTAAGTAGTGGCGAACCCTAAGCGGACAAATTTTTCCATGGGAGGTTCGCAGGACTTAAAAAGTGTTTACAAACAATGACTTATAAGTATTGTTCTTTGAAAACGATGATAGAATCAGAGATAAAAGGAGAGGTTTGCGGAAAGAGGTCAAATAAGTTATAATAATCAGTAAGTTACGTAAGTGACCGTCGCTCCCCACGCGGGAACGTGGATTGAAACAAAATAGTCACTCATAATATTGTTTAATTCAGTGTCGCTCCCCACGCGGGAACGTGGATTGAAACTAAAGAGCTAAAATCTAAACGGTTGAGCGCGGCGTCGCTCCCCACGCGGGAACGTGGATTGAAACTAACATATAGGCAACCACATTTGCCGATGTGCAGTCGCTCCCCACGCGGGAACGTGGATTGAAACTTCTATATCATCAAGGCCGACTGGGTTAAATATGGTCGCTCCCCACGCGGGAACGTGGATTGAAACTTCTATATCATCAAGGCCGACTGGGTTAAATATGGTCGCTCCCCACGCGGGAGCGTGGATTGAAACTAAATATTAGAACTTTATCCAATAAAATCAAGGAGTCGCTCCCCACGCGGGAGCGTGGATTGAAACGTATCCACATATGTCTTTCATCCGGGTCCCAGGTCGCTCCCCACGCGGGAGCGTGGATTGAAACCGATGGAGGAGCTTGGGACAGAAATGCGCTCTATGTCGCTCCCCACGCGGGAGCGTGGATTGAAACTGTGCTTTTTGCGAAGGCTTGTATTTTTACATCGTCGCTCCCCACGCGGGAGCGTGGATTGAAACGCCTACAATACGCTAACCACAATCAGGGTTATGGTCGCTCCCCACGCGGGAGCGTGGATTGAAACACCAAACCACGACATAAGGCCGGACTCGATATGTCGCTCCACACCGAATGAGGTTGATAGGAAATATGGACACCAAAGTTTATGTAAATGTGTCAAAATGAAAGGATACCCAAGGGCATTAAACAAAGGAATTACGTTAGGAAACAGTAAAGTTAGCGATAGAAGGGAAAGTTTCGGTATTAGAGGCAAGCCGTAGGTTATCGTTGTCAACCTTGACGTTGGGAAACTGGCTGAAGACTTATAAAAAAGGGGCACTAAAGGAAGCAGGGAAAACACAGAGGCCTCTGAGTGATTTAGAAATGGAAAACAGCAAGTTAAAGAAGGAGCTTTCAAAAGTAAAGAAGGAGCGAGAACTACTAAAAAAGCGGTCGCATACTTTGCTCCGGTACGCGATGATGAAAGAGATGCGACCTCGATACACAGTGCCATTTATGAGCCGGATTTTGGGCGTATCATCAAGCGGTTATTACGCGTGGTTGCACAGAGCAGCATCGAGACGTGTCCGGGAAGAAGTACGGCTGTGGAAATAGAGATAAGGGCTGCGCATAATCGTACCCGGCAAACGTACGGTTCCGAGCGGCTACAACGTGATCTTTCGGAACATGGTCTAAATATTGGTATTTGCTGTATCAAACGTATCCGCAAGAAACCTGGTATACGAAGTAAGCAAAAGAGGAGATTTAAGGCTACGAGACCGACTCAAGGCATACGTTTCCTGTGGCAGATAACTACTTAATCAGCAATTTGAGGTAACGGCCCAGAATCAGGTCTGGTTAAGCGATATTACTTACATCCACTCAGAAGAATTGTGGTTGTACCTTGCAGGTCACAAGAATTTATTTAACGGCGAAATAGTAGGCAACCCGCCTACCACCAACGGATGGTTTTTAAAAGTTGTTGGGAATTGTTATACTTAAAAACTGTGGCTTTCTTAAACAACATCCTTTTTTTTATGGATTATGATTGCAAAGTTAAAAGTGGCATTTGACAATGGAATCAACTATACTCTATAGCATACGAATGAGGGCTGAACACCTTGCCCTCCACGTATCTGGTGCTGAGGACATTATGCCGGCAAATGGACTTAAGACAGCTGCATCTTCGTTTATTAATCGCGCATTACACCATAATCCGGGGAAAATCGTCATAACAATAGAGAAACTTGAAACAGACCCAATCCGGCTGACACTGCTCCCGCTCGTCACTTGCAACGTAAAAAGTGTGAGAGAGGCTCATAATACTGTCAGAGCGCTTCTACGCGCCATTAACATCTGTGACGAGGCTGTTGATACCGCTTTTAGTGTTATTTTTAATGACAAAACCGCTGCTGGTGCCCACCTGATTGATGCCGATAGCGGAAAAGTGCTGCTTACAAATAATTCCATGGCGCTGGTAAGAGTTTCCAGATTTGGTTTGCTTAACTCCATTATTGAAGAGCTACAACATAATCTGAATATACACGGACTTACTCACCACAGGGTCAAAGAGGCACTCTTGCTTGCCTCTAAGGTGTGCTCCTCTGATGCGGTTGCAGCAGAACTTTGTGTATCAGATGACCCGGAATATACAACCGGATACGTTGCATCTGAAAAATACGGCTACGTCAGACTCCCTGACATTAAAGAACCCTGTAATTCTCAAGGTGGCAGAGTTATATTTTTAAAACACGAGGCTTCCGTAAACAGCATAATAAAATACTTTGAAAAAACTCCGGTGTTGTTTGATACAATATCAGAGATGAAAGGAGTGATGGATTTAGATGAAATCACGGGCTCTTGTAATAGTTAACCCAATAGCAGGGTCATATACAAAGAAAAAGTACGATAGTTTATGTGCAGCGCTGACAGACGGGGGCATGGAGTTTGACATTTTTAGTACGCAGAAAAAAGGCGATGCTGAGATGCGGGCGCTTTCGGCGGTAAAGGAATCAACTCATTCGGTAATATTGGTCTGTGGCGGTGACGGTACGGCTAATGAGGTTGTAAATGCTGCAGCATTTTCCGATACTCCGGTTGGCTTTCTACCCTTTGGGCTAACAAACGTGATCTGCCGTGAGGTGGGAACTCAAAAGCCGATACCTGAGGCTATAAAAGTTATCCTTAACGGCACAGTTAAGAGCGTGGCACTGGGGAAAGTCACATCTATGGAGACCGAAAAACACAAATATTTTATTTCGATGGCTGGTTTTGGTTTTGACGGCAAGTCGGTTTTTGGGCTTAACAGGCGGCTGAAGGTGCGCTTTGGCATCTGGGCATACATATTTAGCGGACTTCAGAGTCTTTTAAACTATGTACCGGATGATATTGGGTTACGTGTAGAGGATTTTGTTTATGAGGCAACAAGTGTGATAGTAAGTAATGGTTCTCGTTATGGAGGCGATTTCAGGATAGCTCCTGATGCCAATATTTTAAATGCTGCCCTTTATGCCAGCGTATTTAACGGACAGAACAGAGTGGAATTATTCAGGGATGTTATCAGTGTACTCAGTGGCCAGTCTTGCCGATGCCGCAATATTAAACACATCCAATGCCGGCATGTTACAATAGATACACCTGTACATGCGCAGATTGATGGTGATTATCTTGGGAAAGGCACGTGGAAAGTGGAAACCGCAGGCAATGCCTTAAAGGTAATTTATTAAAGCAGTGAAAAAAACACTAATCATAATACCAGCCTATAACGAGGAAAAAAACATTGGTGCAGTGTTAGACGGCATCAGGGATTCACAGCCTGACATAGATGTTGTAGTGGTAAATGATGGCTCTTCAGATCAAACCGGAGAGGTAGCCCGAAGCCGCACAGTAACGGTGTTAAATCACACGTTTAACCTTGGCTACGGAGGAGCGTTGCAAACGGGTTTCAGGTTTGCGCTTTCAAAACGCTATGAGTATGTTGTCACTATGGATGGCGATGGCCAACATGACAGCTCTTCAATTAAAAATCTCTTTGAGGCACAAGTGGCAACAGGGGCAAATGTAGTACTGGGAACGAGGTTTTTATCCAAAGGTTATGAGATGGGAGCTGTACGCAGCCTTGGAGTGGCACTATTTAGATACATAACGCGCCTCTACACTGGTATAAAATTTACAGACCCGACAAGCGGTTTTCAGCTTTTGGATAAATCCGTGTTTTCCTACCTTTCTAAAGGTGATAACTACCCGATGGATTATCCCGATGCTAACACCATAATACTGCTTCACAGGAAAAAGTTCAAAGTGGTGGAGGCACAGGTCAACATGTTTCAGCGCCGTGAGGGTACATCTATGCACAGCGGGCTCAAGCCGATAGGATATGTTATGAAGATGATGCTTGCCATCATAATGGTAGTCCTCAGGAGGGATTAATGTCAACAGGTTCAAGGCTATTAATTGTGGTTTTGGGGGTTATCCTTTTTGCAATAATATTTGAACTGGTGCGCAGAAGAAAGTTCAGGGAAGAGCATTCGCTTTTATGGTTTGTCGTCAGCATCTGTATTATAAGCGGCGCTTTTTTGGATGATGTTGTAAACCGAATGGCCATGCTCCTTGGCGTTGGATATCCGCCTGTCATAGTGCTTGTGTTTTTAACTGTTTTACTTATCCTGTCACTTATGTACTTTTCGATAATTATATCCGACCTGAAAGGAAAAATTAAGGAGTTAAACCAGAAAATTGCCTTTCTTGAATATGAGATAAGTAATACTGGCCGGGAACTTAAAAAATGACAGATGATGTAAGAATTTTATATATAAATAATCAAAGCCTGTTTTCCAATAATTATCTTAAATTCCGTTTACAAAAACTGGACTTATGGAAAACTCAGGAAAGGAAAGCTCAGAACGTATTTGAAAACATACAAGCATATTATTACGATATGATTGCGCTAAGTCCCGGACCTGGCAGAGAGTCCGAGCTTGAGGATAAATTTATCAGACCTGTTTTATCCGCTCTGGGTTTTAAGTATTCCGTAGAGCCTGTTACAGAGAGAGGATACAAGGCAAAAAAAAGACCCGATTATGCGTTATTTAAAGATTCTGAATCACTTGAATCGGCAAGCGCAGATAAAAATAATCCGAGAAAATTCTTTTCTAATGCACTGACCATAGTTGAGGCAAAGTACTGGGGACGGCGTCTTAACGACATGGATAAAACTGACAGCCTTGACAGCAGAGACCCAACTGCTCAAGCTGTAAAATACCTTGAAGACGTCCATTATCACAGCGAGGGCAGAATAAACTGGGCAATACTTACAAACGGCAAACTGTGGCGGCTGTTTTATTACAGGGCAAGTTCAAAGTCGGGGAATTTTTATGAAGTTGACCTTGAAAAAATAATCACTAACAACGATATTAGCAGCTTTCTATACTTTTACTTGTTCTTTTCAAAAGATGCCTTCATTGAGGATTCCACTACTGGGAAATCATGGCTTGATCTGCATCTTAAAAGCTCTGAGGATTATGCCGTCAGAGTCAGCGAAAAACTCAAATTTTTAATTTTTGATAAAATATTTGAGACTCTTGCAGAGGGTTTTCTCCATTACAGAAAGACAGAGCTTTTCATAACTGTTGAGACCGAGGAGTCTAAGAAAAAGATGTTTAAAGGATGTCTCACTTTTTTGTACCGCCTGCTGTTTTTACTCTATGCGGAAAGCCGCAATCTTCTGCCCATGGATAACGACAGTTACAGAGGGGTCAGCCTGAGCGCTTTAAAAGGAGACATTGTAAGTGACATTTCCAAGCATGGCATTGGTGGGATGAGTAAAAGGTTGTTCAAGTATTGGGCACGGCTTGAGGGTCTTTTTAGTATAATCTCAAAAGGTGAGCCTGCTATGAATTTGCCAGTGTATAATGGCGGTTTGTTTGAAGTTTCAGAAGATAATATTTTAAAAGACCACAGAATACCTGACCCTTTTATAGCTGAGGTGGTAGAGCTTCTTACTGTGGACACAGATGATGAGCACTCAGTTGACTCAACATCATTTATAGATTATTCCTCACTTGGGGTACGGCATCTGGGTGATATATATGAGGGGCTTTTGGAGTTTCATCTGCAGATAGCCGGGGAGGCGGTAGCAGAGGCGAAAGAAAAAGGGAAATCGGTATGGAAAAAAGTTTCTGAGCTAAAATCTGGTATAAAAACAGGGAAAAGAAAGGAAACAGGAGACGCTTATATAGAAAACTCTAAACATGAGCGGAAAACAAGCGGTTCATACTATACGCCGCCTTATATCGTTGAGTACATTGTTAAAAACACGGTCGGCCAGGTGCTTGATGAGAAATTTATGAAAGCCGGTAACCTGATATCTGAACTAAGTGCTGTCAAAAGTTTAATAAAGAAACAGAAATCCACATCCTCGATACAAAACTATGCTGCTGAAATAAAAAGACTGGAGGATGCCGTATTTGAGACCGTGTTTGATATAAGGGTGCTTGATCCGGCGATTGGAAGTGGCCACTTTCTTGTGCACACTGTTGATTTTATATCTGACAGGATAGCAGCTTTTCTTTCAAAGCATCCGGAAAATCCTGTGATTAACAGAATTTACTCACTTAAAAGAGAAATAATGGAGGAAATTGCACGCCAGGGAGTCAGAATTGATGAAAACAAACTGACGGAAACAAGCCTTATAAAACGTGTTGTGCTGAAGCGCTGTATATACGGTGTGGACTTAAATGACATGGCTGTGGAATTGGCTAAGCTTTCTCTTTGGCTTGATTCTTTTACATCAGGTGCGCCACTTTCTTTTTTAGATCACCATTTAAAGTGCGGCAACAGCCTGATAGGCGTTATGGACATATCCAGTGTTGTGCTGCCCAACTCTGAGGCATTCTCAAAAGTGCAGCGTGCCCTGTCCTTTATGATTCAGGTATCGGAGTTAACCGATGCAACAGTAGATGAGACTCAAAAGAGTAAAAAATTCTTTAAAGAAGCTGACAGTGAGCTTGCTCCAATACGCAGAAGATTTGACGTCCATATTGCTAAACATTTTATGGTTACCGGAAATAATATAAGCCGGCTTGAGCGTTTAGCCTCCACACTGGATTTTGACAATGAACCTTATCCTGAGGTTGTTAAGGCATGTAAGGACGCACTTTTGATAGCAAAAGAGAAACGTTTTTTCCACTGGAAACTGGAGTTTCCTGAGGTTTTCTATTCAAATGCCGGTGAGCTCACAAATCCCGGTTTTGATTGTGTTATTGGAAATCCGCCGTATATAAACATTATGTTTATAAAAGACAATGAAATAGATTTTTTTAAGAAAACCTATATGGTTTTAAGAAGACGATTTGACCTTTATACATTATTCAGTGAGCGTTCATTATATTTACTGAAGACTTTAGGCTATCATGCGTTCATTGTTCCAAATAAAATACTAAGTGAAACCTATGCCTCATCTTTAAGAAAACTGTTCCTTGAAAAAGTTAAAATAAATTATATTTTGGATGTAAGTGAACTCAACATATTTCCTGAAGCTGCAGTAAAGCCAATAGTTTATGTTATAGAAAACAGGGCTGTTCCGGAAAACAAAATTGAAATTGAAACTCCGTTTAAAGATGATGTTTCAAATTTAAAGAAAAATCAAATTCCGCAAAATGATTTCTTGAATATTCCAGAGTTTAGAATAAGATTAAATTGGACAGAGACAATTAAAAACATAATACATAAAATTGATAAAACATCATTTCCGGCATCGAGAATTCTTTATGTAAGTTGGGGGGCTCAACCAGGATTTGTAGATAGATTTTTTTATGAAGGAATCGAACCCGAATGTGAAAATCCTGCCGGTAAATGTGAAGCCAAGCATTGCTTTTCAAAAAGGGGACTTTGTAAACCATTAGTAAAAGGAAGCTCCGTTGAAAGATATGGCATTATATATGAAAATTTACATATTATTTACGATACGCAAGCTCTGCACAGACCTGCCTTTCCAGGACTGTTTGAAAACGAAAAAATAATCAGCAGTAAAGTTACAGGGAAAAAAGGAATTGTTTCAGCATATGACGATAGCAGGTTCTATACTGATGATTCTTTGGTAAATTGCATTTTAAAATATCATCTGAAAGACATTGACTCCGGTATCCTAAGAGAACGAGGCATAAGATTCAGCGATGAGCAACGAGTGGAAAACGAAAAAAACAACAAAGTATATGACAGGGATTCGATAATTTACGAAAAAGATTTTTTAGAAAGTAAGGATTTTAGCTTATTTTTCTTGCTTTCACTTTTTAACTCTTCACTGATAGGATTCTATTATTTAAACTACGTAAGTGGTGAGCTAAACGTTTTTCCAGAGCATGTAAGAACATTACCGGTTAGTCATATATCGTTTACTACTGAGCCTGAGATAAGAAGTAAAATGCTAATTAATTTAACAACATTATATAATCAGAGAAAGTATAAAGAACTATCAGAGATAACAGACAATGAACTATCCTCACGCCGTAACGACACGATTCATGACCTGTTAGCATATCTTGCAAAACAGATGGTGGAAATGAATAAGGAAAAGAATGCAGAAAAGAAGGGATTTTTGAAATGGTTTGAGCGTGAAATCAAAGGACATATAGCTGAGCTAACCGGTAAAAGTTTGATAAGGCAGTATAATGACCATAAATTTGAAGAGATAATTGAAATACTCAGGAAAAACAAAATCAGGATTAAAATCAATCCTTCAAACAGAAAAATTCAAAACATGCTTGAAGCGGAGTTTACTAATAGCAACGCAATAATTGCTCCTCTGCAAACAAAAATAAACGAAACCGACAAACTGATAGACAGTATCATTTATAAACTTTACGATCTGACAGATGAGGAAATAAAAATTATCGAGAGCAGTTAACTGTTCCTTACCGACTCTATAATTTCGTAAAATTTAGCTATAATAAAGTTTTTAGTGGAATTTTTTGTTACAATCAATTACAATTACGCAGAGGCAGTTAATAAAAACAGGCGGATATGAGAAAGACAACTAAGATAAGTTATGCAACCGGGTTGCCGGGGAGCATTAGTTCTACGGCAGGGTGGTCTGATTTGTCGGAGCTTGATAACAGGTATCAGGCGATATTCAATACGGTAAGCGATGCTATATTTGTCTATGATGCCGTAATAGGTAAATTAACAGACGTTAACGACAAAGTTAAGGAATTATACGGCTACAGCCCAGAGGAGGCAATAAGCGTAAACCTTCAGGCGATAAGTGTCGGAGAGCCGCCATATGATTCTCAAAGGGCCGAGGAGCTAAAAGGATTGGCTTTGAATGGCGTTCCACAGAAATTTCAATGGCTCTCTCATGACCGTCTTGGAAATAGCTTTTGGGCTGAGATTAACCTTAAACTCATAACCATAAACAAGAGGAATTGTCTTATTGCTGTGGTGAAAGACATATCTCAAAGGCGAAGCCTTGAAGAGACAGGCAAGCGTTATGAGTTCATTGTAAACACATCCAAAGAGTTTATGACTTTAATAAACAGAAACTATATTTATGATGTGATAAATGCCTCCTATGGCAGGGCACACGGGAAAACCCCTCAAAATGTTATAGGTAAAAGCGTCCGTAAAGTCTGGGGAGCTGATGTGTTTAATACTGTGATAAAAAAGCATCTGGATAAGTGTTTTGCCGGTGAGGAGGTAAACTATCAGTCATGGTTTAATTTCCACACGCTTGGCCCCAGATTTCTTGACGTAACCTACTATCCATACTACAACCTCAACGGCCAGGTAACTCACGCAGTTGTTGTAAGCAGAGACATAACCGCTCACCAACAAGCTGAGGACATATTAGCAGAGGCATCAGATAATTTGAAAAAAACAGTAAACGGTGCGATAAAGGCTATTTCACTTATGATAGAGATGCGTGACCCCTACACGGCAGGACATCAGCGCAGGGTGTCTGACCTTGCTATGGAAATAGCAAAAGTGCTAAAGCTAAGCGATCATCAGGTAGAAGGCATTCGTATAACCGGTTTTCTGCACGATATAGGAAAGATAGTAGTGCCCGCCGAAATCCTTTCTAAACCTACAAAATTAAACGATTACGAACTTAACATTATAAAAATGCACTCACAAGTGGGTGCTGATATTTTACAGGGAATAGAATTCCCGTGGCCGGTTGCAAAAACCGTGCTTGAACACCATGAGAGGCTTGATGGCTCAGGGTATCCGATGGGGTTAAGGGGAAACGATATCTGTCTTGAAGCTAAAATAGTAGCTGTTGCCGATGTTGTAGAATCAATAGCTTCTCACAGACCATATCGGGCGGCTCTTGGAATTATAAGAGCTCTTGATGAAATCTCAGCCGGTAGAGGTATCCTCTACGAACCTAAAGTCGTTGATGTATGTACTAAGCTCTTTAGAAGCCACAAATTCAGATTTGACTGAAACCAGATCTTCTATCTAATTAACTACAGTCTGAATCCCGAAATAGAATCTTTCAGGTGGTGGGCTACCTGAGCTAATTCATTGGCCTCATTAAGCACGTCTGAGGATGCGTTTTCTATTTCCTGAGCAATTATGGATGTTTTTTCGATATTGCTTGATACGTCTTCGGAGGCGGCTGACTGCTGATCTATTGCAACGGCTATGTGGACTATTTCTTCACTGCCTCTTTTAACAGCGTCTTCTATAGTATTTAGGAATTCCCCCACCTGTTTAATATATGTGATTGCCTCGTTTACCTTTTGTGAGGACTCCTCCATAGACCTGGCTGTTTCTTGTGCCTCATTCTGCACAGCGCTTATTCTGTCGGTTATCTCAACAGTGGCTTTAATGGTCCGTTCGGCAAGTTTACGTACCTCATCGGCAACAACGGCAAATCCTCTGCCATGCTCCCCGGCACGTGCTGCCTCTATTGCGGCATTTAGTGCAAGCAGGTTTGTCTGATCTGCTATCTCTTTAATTACTGTGACAATGTCTCCAATCTCAGATGATCTTGAATTAAGTTTTTCTACCATTTCTGCCAAATCTTTTGTTGAATTATATACCTGATCAACTGTCTCTATGGCTGCTTTCGATATTGTATTGCCCTCACCGGCTATCTTCATAGCCTCCTGAGTTGTCTGAGACGTGGCTGCGGCATTTTTTGAGATGTCTGATATGGTTTGACTCATCTCCTCAGCTGACGTTGCTATTTGTGCGGCCTGCATTGCCTGATTTTTAGTCCCCTCTATCATCTTTTCCGCTATTTGTTTTACCGTCCCAACTGCCGTAACGACATCGTTTGCCGAGCTTATCACTCCACCCACTATTGCTCTTAGAGACATTCCCATCTTGGTTACGTCTGATGACAAACACCCTATTTCATCACTGCCATGCCGTGTCGTCTCATCAATAGCAAGGTTACCATTGGCTATCTCTTCAACCGTACCTGTTATCGCAAAAAGCCTGCCGGTTATATTTTTTATGATTTGCCAAAACACAATGGCTATTATCAGGGTGACAATTACCAAAACCATTGTTAAATATTTGGCGTGAGCCCAGAATTTATCGTTTATATCATCAATATAGACACCGGAGCCGATTATCCAGCCCCATGGCTCAAAGCCCTTTACGTATGAAATCTTTGGAGCTAAAACTGTTGAATTGGGTTTAGCCCATATATATGGCACAAACCCGGCCTTGTTCTTTTTAACCTCATTAACAAATTCGACAAATAGTTTTGTTCCTTTGGGGTCTTTAAAATCCGAAAGATCCTTACCGTCAAGCTCTGGTTTATATGGATGCATAATCATCGTCGGGTGCATATCATTTATCCAGAAATACTCCTTCTCTTCATATCTGAGGGCTTTAACCATAGTCATTGCAGACTTTTTGGCTTCATCCTCAGTCATTTTACCGTCCTTAGCTTGTTTATAGTAATAGTCCAACACGCTGTAAGCCGTATCTACCAGATGTTTTTGCTTAGTTTTTTTCTCTTCCTCAAGTGATCCTCTAAGTACTCCCAACGACACTGCTATCACCGAGATAATCCCTAATACACACAACAAAAGGGCAAGCATCAGCTTTGTTTTAACCCTGAGATTCCTTATAAAATCTAACACAGCACTACCTCCCGAATGTATTTTTCGTTTATCTTATATATCCAACCAACCAAACACACCGCCACTACAAAAAGTATCTCAGATATTAGCAGATTAATATAATATAATGCAATACGCAGAGCTGCCCTGATAAAGCAGACAGCAGCCTGTTATAAACACAGCTGGCTGCTGTCAACATGAGTCAATTTATACTGTTAACACTATCAGCGTGTTAATGTGTTTAAATCCATGAAAAAAGTGAGTTAAATTTTTTCATAATCTTCAATATTATGAGATTGTGGTCTGCTGCTTCTTTCAACTCTTTTTTAATATTATTATCTACATCTTTATTACATATCGCCATGCCTTTTTCAAGAAACCTCCAATTAGTACGTGCAACCGACCTGTCTGTAAAGTCCTTAAAGTCATCTGGCATCATCTTTTCAGTCATGAGATAACCGCTTGTCATCAGAGAGTGGGCTTCGATATCACTAAATGAGTCAAGATCAGTTCGAATATTTGAGAGGTACTCCTGACACTCTTTGTTTATACCATAAGAAGTTAGTGGTGATTTAGTTTTCTTTTCTGAGGGAAGTTCACAGCCAATCCAGTCAACAGGATCCGCCTCGAGTTCTTTTTTCAAATGTAAAAACAGTAATCCTTGTAACAAAGATGAGTGTTTTCTTGCATACAATTCATCAAATTGAGCGCCTCGAAGGCGTGCCTGAAGGATGCTGTTTGAGCGCATGCCTGCTGATATTGGGTTGCCGGCAGGCGTATCTTCTGAACTCATTTGCCCGCTTGCGTCACTGACAATTAAGACAGTACAATTTTGCTCTAGTAACGAGGCGCTTCCCTGATTATCGTTAACTCCACCATCCACAAGACGTACCACCTTGTCTTTATATAAATCTTTTAGCTCAATAGGTTCAAATACGGCAGGTACGCAAGTTGAGGCTGCAACAGCACGGCCAAGACTGAATTTCTGGTATTTTGGAGGTGCATCCTCATAATACAAACGTCTTAACCTGTAATTGGCGTCAACTTCTGAGTCAATCCCTGCTGGTGGTTCTCCCATCCATGTAGCAGTGAATTGGAAATTATGGCCAGTATTCAGGGCAGTTGTGTTAAGTATGAGAATCGGCACATTTGCTTTTCGCAGCCAATTTCCATCTTTCGGATTAAAATTCTCCTGAGGTACCCCTGTAGCATCTAATGGCGTTACAACTAAGTCATTAATCCATCGCTCTTTATCATTTTTTCCATCTTTAACTTTTGAAAATATTTGTTTCTCGTACATCTCTCCTAAACATTCAGTTAGTGATTTTGTTATGTTTGTCAATTTATAAGTTACAGCTTTTTTTAGAATGTTTGCCTGTACACCTGTAAGAAACTCATCCTCTATTTCGTGTACTATCTTAATATAGTCATCACGATCAATTTTGCTATCAGGCATTGTTTGAAGTAAATTGCGGAGCTTCAGATAGTAATGTGCGCCTATTATCGAACCACCGGACACACATGATATAACATCTACGTGTCTTAAAATATCACACTCTGCAAGTTTAGCCAAAACCCCGATATGAAACAAAGATGCCCGAAACCCGCCGCCTGATAAGGCAAGCCCTACTTTACCTATGAATACGGACTTTACAGCCGTTTTATCACCAAGAAAATCTTCTAAAACTACCCAAGCTTTTGTTTTATCATCCGGGCTTATATCTATACCCTTAAAACGCGCTAAAGAAACGAGTTGCTTTGCTGTTGATTCATATTCCCAGTCAAGCTCTTCTTTGATCTTTTTAGCTCTCTTAAAATATTCACGCGCATCATCATAGCATTCCAGGCCAAAATAAGCCTCAGCAATTGTTACTAAAAACCACCAGTCATTGTTTAAAAACTCATTACCTTGTTTTGAAGGTAAATCTGGAAGTGTTTTGATTATATCATTACGAATCTCATCAGCTTTTTTGCGTCTGTTTTCGGCAGTCTCAGTTGAGGTTTCTGCTTTTTGGGCAGTTCTTTCCTCTATATAGGCAAGAGCATCAAGGACAAAAGCTGCATTAATAGCCGTATATCCGTAGTCTTTCTCAACACCATGTTTATATCCGCGCATATAATATGCCAATGAAAGTTCAAGGATACTTTTATTAGCTTCTGTCAGCCATTTGTATTTATAAACTGCTCCGGCTATTCCAAGTGTTTCCTGACTTTTTGTATTTTTAAGGTCACAATTGTCAGTAAGAATTTTTATAGTATCGTCAAACTTTGAATCATTTGCCAAATCTGGGTCTTTGTAAGTACAAAGGGCAAGTTGTTGAGCTAATTTTAAAGATAGTTTGTCTTTTTCATTAGATGGGTCCAACTTTGATAATTCAGTTTGTGCAATTTCAAGCACTTCTCTGGCTAGCCAAAAGACCCTTTCCTTTTTAAGACTTTTGATTAATTCGATAGCCTCCGTTGCCTCAAATCTTTCACGAGCTATTACCCGTTTTTTAATATCCTCTACAGATTTACTTTTTTGCCTCATAGTTTCGTCTCCCCTTACCTTAGTATTTGTTTACGAATATACGCTTGTGGGTTCTTTGCATGTTAATGTTCTGTCATAGCAGAACTAAAATAAACACAGTCTGCTATGTAATGATTAATGTTTTCCACAGGCTTTATTTTATATGTTTTTTGTATTATTTTGCAAGAATTTGTTAAACCCCACGTTGGAGCAACAAACACCGTGTTTCAGGGGAGTGGGGTTTCAGGGGAAGGGCAGAGCCACTCTTAAAAAGGAGCATAAAGATATATCAGATAACATATTGATAACAATAGGTGATTTGGCAACGTAATTTTTCTGTATTAATGTCATTTTCCTAACAATTTATCTTTAAACAATTTACGCACTTTGTTTAAAAGCTTAAGAGTCTCACACTTTGTAAAATCCGTATAAGTGAAAAGATATGGTTTGAAGTTATCCCTCAAATAGATTAAAGTTGTCTCGGCATATATTCCGTTTTTCAGATATATCCTGTGTGCACGGTTTTTGGTTGTTGGTAGCACCACTTTGGCAAGGGTCAGATAGCCTGGGTCTATGTTTATTTTTCTACTGCCATCAATTGAGAGAGCTTTCTCAATCGCGATTGTCTTTAGTTTGGTCTCAGCAATTAATCCGGTGCTTATTAAATTGTCAAAGAAAACAAAACGCCTCTTTATGGGTGAGCCAAGCTCATTGGCATAATAAACTGAATGGTCCCATAGAGTTTCATCAGATTCAATGGAAATCTGACCAAACTCAGCAGTTAATAACTCCTCTGCCTGCTCAAGATACGTATTGTGAGCGTATAGAAGACCGGCGAACAAAACCCCCTGTTCAGATTCCCCGGATGGAGGCAATTATATCCGGCTTAGCAATTCACTAAGCAGCTCTTTTCCTGATGAGGTCTGCCAGTCCAGAGGCCCCAGTATACGTCTAACTACAATTCCGTTTTTATCTATCAGATAGGTCTCAGGCACTCCGGTAAGCCCAAATGAACGGGCTGCACCGCTTGAATCCGTATAAACCGGAAAGTCATACTTATGCTTTTTCATAAAACTCTGTGCCGATGACATATCATCTCTGAATAAGACGGTCACTATGTTTACGTTCTGGCCGGATTTCTCATCATTGTAAAAACTTTGCAAAGACGGTATTTCATCCTTGCAAGAGGGACACCATGTTGCCCAGAAATTAATTATTAAGGGCTTTCCTTTGAACGCATCATAAGTTACCGCTTTGCCGCCTGAGTCGGTAAATGTAAAAGCTGGTACCGTTGTGCCCTCTACCATGTTTATGTTTGCTACCTGTCCCTTTTTCTTGCCAAGCTGTAAGACAACAACCGCAGCCACTATTAACACCCCAAGTATCAAAGCCTTTGATGTTTTCATCTAATTGCGCTTACCTTTGCATATTTCATGTATCACTTTAATTAACTCCTCCTAAGTCTATGGCAGCAAACTCTAAATCCTCTGCCTCTGTAAACGCCGGTGCATTGTCCCGTAACACTATCCGCAGTTTGCTGATGTTTTTAAAGCTGCCCTTTAAGATCTCCTCAGAAAGCTGGTCATCAATTTCTTTCTGTATAGCTCTTCTCATAGGCCTTGCACCGTATGCCGGTTGATAGTATTTCTCAATCAACCAGTCTTTTACAGTGTAGTCAAGCTCTATGTACAGATCCTGGTCTATAAGCTGTTTGTTAGTATCTCCTATAAGTAAGTCAATTATTGAGTACAAGTCAGCTTTTTCCAGCGGGTGAAACACCACGGTTTCATCTATCCGGTTCAGAAACTCAGGATTAAAGGTCTTTTTCAGTTCATCTAAAACTGTGTCTTTCAGCTTTGAGTAAACGTCAGACTTAGCTTTCCTTTGAAATCCAAGAGGAGTAGCCTTTTCTATTAACCTTGCACCCAGATTTGAAGTCATTATTATGACGGTGTTTTTAAAATCCACCTTTCTACCGGAACTGTCGGTAAGAACGCCATCATCCAGAATCTGAAGCAACACGTTAAACACATCGTAGTGGGCTTTTTCAAGTTCATCAAACAGAACAACCGAGTAGGGTTTTTTCCTAACCTTTTCAGTTAACTGTCCTCCGTCGTCGTATCCGATGTAGCCGGGAGGTGCGCCCGTAAGACGCGACACATTGAACCGCTCCATATACTCAGACATGTCCAGTTTTATCAGAGCCTTCTCATCGTTAAACAAAAACTCGGCAAGTGCTCGTGCCAACTCTGTTTTTCCAACCCCTGTGGGTCCAAGAAAGAAAAATGACCCAACTGGTTTCCTTCTGTTTTTTATTCCGGCTCTTGAGCGCCGAATTGCCCTGCACACGGCGCTTATGGCATCGTCCTGAGAGATAATTCTTTTGTGGATTTCATCCTCCATGTGTAAGAGCCGCTCTGTCTCCTCCTCCTCAAGTCTGGAAAGAGGGATACCTGTCATCTTGGAAACCGTATAAGCTATATCATCCTCTGCAAGTACAGAGATCTCCCTGCTGAGGTTTTCTTGCCACTTTCTTTGTGTAATATAGTGGAGTTTCTTGTGTTTTTCCTCTTCGCCTCTTACGGCTGCTGCCCGTTCTATGTCGTTTAATTTTATATACAGGGCTTTTTCCTTGTACAGCCTTTCAAGGTCTTTCTCTATGTCTCTAAGTTCCTCAGGAGGTGTGAAACGCTTTAACTTAATACGTGAACCAGTCTCATCTATAACGTCAATTGCCTTATCTGGGAGGTTTCTGTCAGTGATGTAGAGGTCAGAAAGCTTAGCAGCCGCTGCAATAGCGGCTCCGGTTATCTTCACACCGTGATATGACTCGTACCGGCTCTTTAAACCGCTCAGTATTCTTATTGTGTCTTCAACTGTGGGCGGCTGTATGTAAATTGGCTGAAAACGCCTTTCAAGTGCGCCGTCTTTCTCGATGTACTTCCGGAATTCGTTTGACGTTGTGGCTCCTATGCACTGTATCTCTCCCCTTGAAAGGGCAGGTTTAAGCATACTTGAGGCATCCACTGAGCCCTCTGCAGCCCCAGCTCCAATCAGCGTGTGAAACTCATCAATAAACAGAATTATATTGTCAGACTGCCGTATTTCTTTCATAATCACTTTTAGTCTTTCTTCAAACTGCCCTCTGTACTTGGTGCCGGCTATCATAGCGCCTAAATCAAGTGAGATTATTCTCTTTCCTATCAGATTTTCCGGTATGTCACCTGTGTTGATTTTGTGTGCCAACCCCTCAACAACAGCGGTCTTTCCAACTCCGGGTTCACCAACAATGGCCGGATTATTTTTTATCCTGCGTCCTAAGACCTGTAAAATCCTCTCTATCTCGTCCTCACGCCCTATCACAGGGTCAAGAAGCCCCTCGGCAGCCATCTGAGTGAGATCTCTGCCAAACTCATTCAGAGCCGGTGTGTTGGTTTTCCTTACCTTTGTAAACGCCTGACCCCTCATAGACAGGTTTATGGTCAACTGCCTTGCCCCAAGGAGGTTTGCTCCGAGGCTTCTCAATATCTTACCACCTATACCGTCATCCTCACGAATCAACCCCAAAAGAAGGTGCTCGCTCCCTATGTAGTTATGTCCCAGTAGCCGTGCCTCTTCAACAGCCAGTTCCAGTACTTTCTTAGCGCGTGGAGTAAAGGGTATCTCACCAAACGTCAGAAGATTTGAACCGGCGGGAAGGTTCCTCTCCACCTCCATGCGTAAATCCTCGGTTGCAACTCCCATCTTGCGCAGTATCGTAACAGGCAAGCCGTCTTTATCCCTGAGGACCGCTAAAAGCAGATGCTCTGTACCAAGATAATCGTTCTGCCTGCTCTCAGCCTCTTCTTTTGCATATATTATTACTTTTCTGCCTCTTTCAGTAAATTTTTCAAACATCATTCACACCTCTGTTAGTTCTTACCTTACGCCGTTTGCAATGTCACTGCCTTTTATTTGTCCCACATATATAACATAAATTTTCCATATCTTAGTTGTCAATATCAAAATGCTCCCTTATTTTTTAGAATAAAATGTTTTTAGTTATTTTTTGTAAATGGAATACTTATTGACAATTCTATATACTTATTTTCATTCATGACCTCAAGCTCTATCCTGCTTGTATCCAACTGTTGATACTTAGCAAAGAGTGATTCCACATCGCCTCTGACACTTTCTATAAAATTAACAGGCAGGCCTTTTCTTTCATAAGAGAGCACCATTTTTAATCTCTCCTTAGCCTTATCAGAGGAAGTAGCTTTCTTAAAATAACTGAATATGGACATGGTTTAGCCCCTCCATAACCAACTAAAAAGTCCTTTATTATTTTTTAGTTCATCAAACGGAATATCCTTTCCCTCCATCCGATGAGCTA
This sequence comes from Nitrospirota bacterium, assembly GCA_015233895.1. Classification (NCBI taxonomy): domain Bacteria; kingdom Pseudomonadati; phylum Nitrospirota; species Nitrospirota bacterium. The sequence continues at coordinate 32,496 of JADFXG010000031.1, forward strand.
CATTCATCAGTGCATTTGCCACTAAAGAGTTTTTTGAAAGCACAATAGGCTCCCCTTTGTTGGTATAGTCCACCATTTTTTCGTCATCAGGGATAACTCCAATTTTTTTGATATGCAGGATATCCTCGATATCCTCAACGGAGAGCATTTCGCCCTTTTTAACCTGATGAATCTTTATCCGGTTTACAAGCAGCCTTATATGGGTTTTTTCCATAGACTCAAGAAGCCCGATAATTCTGTCAGCGTCCCTTACAGAGGAAACCTCAGGGTTTACCACCACTATGGCCTCCTCAGCCGGAGTTGCCGCAGTTATAAACCCGCCCTCTATCCCAGCCGGGGAATCAATGAATATGTAGTCAAAGTTATCCCTTACCGTGTTTATGATTTCCATGAGTTGTTCCGGTTTAACTGCTTCTTTGTTTTTTGTTTGTGAAGCCGGAAGCAGACACAGCGGGTATCCTCTTTTATCTTTAACGAATGCTTTTTCTGCTTTAACCGTGCCGTTAACAATATCTACAATATCATAAACTATTCTTTTTTCCAGCCCCAGAATCATATCAAGGTTTCTAAGGCCAATATCGGCATCCAAAGTTAACACTCTCTTTCCAAGCATTGCCAGTGCTGTTCCCAGGTTTGCGGTTACAGTGGTTTTCCCTACTCCGCCTTTCCCCGATGTTACTACTATTATTCTTGACATTATAAAGACTCCTATACTTTTTCTATGTTTATAGAGTTATCAGTTATGTATGCTTTTTCCGGGATATCCGGCAGCTCATCAATGTTGTCAGGGGATTTAGCGATATGGTTAGCGATTCTTAACTGTTGAGGTTTTAAGTTAAGAGACACTACCATTGCCGTTTCATCGCCTGAGGCGCCAGCGTGAGCCACTCCTTTCATCGTGCCCAATACAATTATATTGCCTGTGGCAACAATGTATGCGTTAGCGTTAACAGTGCCAAAAATCAGGACATCACCATCGTATTCAATTTTTTGCCCGCCGCGTATGGTTTGATTTAAAGTTAACAGCGATTTTTTGTGAGTAGTCTGAACATTAGCCTTGTTAGAGCTTTCTTTTGCATGAAAATCACTTTTAATTTCTAACAGTATGGCATTATGCTGTTCAAATATCTTAAGGATTTTGTTTATATGGTTAGTTTCCAGAACAAGTCCATTGGTATTGATCAAAATCCTAGAGTTATTAAAAAATGGCGTATTCAGTCTCAGTTCAATCTCATCAATGTTTTCATCTGCTGTGAGGGTAGTATCTAAACTAAGTAAAAGTGCCGGAACTGTAACCCCTTTAACATCTACTCCCATAAGTTATAAAAATCCCCTGCTTTGCACACTTTATATTTGACCTCCGACAACATTTAGTTTATCATTGGTATTATAAAAAAAACAAGGAACTAATTGTCACTATTCTTAACAATGAGCCTTGATATCTTTGACAGCAGGCTTTTGGGGGATCTCTGTATTTTTAAATAGTTAGTTTTTATGTAATCCACAGCTGCGGCTATTGTAATCGTCATAATTACAACGGACATAAGAGTCGTTACTGTGTAAAACACTATATCCGGATGGTTGTCGTATAAGTTGTACATTTGAGAGTTCCCTTATGTGCTTTCCGGCCTCAGGTGGCCTGCCTTTATTATATCATTTTAGATGTTAAGAAAACGCGCATCTTGACAACTATCCGTAGTACGTGCAAAAATAGGTGGCTATAAAATAGTTTTCAAAAATTAGCTTTGCTTATGGATACCCACAACAGCAATAGCATTAATAAATCGTTAGAAGTGCTTGGACTTAACTCCAAAGCCAGCCCTGAGGAGATAAAGGAGGCCTACAAGGACCTTGTAAAAGTCTGGCATCCGGACAGGTTTGCGCATGACCCTAAACTTCAGAAAAAGGCAGGCGATAAGCTAAGTGAAATTAACGAGGCGTATCGCAATCTAAAAGATTATGACATTAAAAATGAGACCGGACAGACTGAGGAATCAGTTAAAGCCAGCTCAGAAGATACGAAAACCTCTGAAAAGAAGGAATCAGTCAAAGATACTCAAACCAAAACACAATCTCAGAGTAAGGCAACTAATAAGAGCAAACCCAGAGCTGCCACCCGCCCCATAAAACGTGCCGACATGTATGTATTAGAGCCGCAGTGGGCAAGACTGCTGGCACGGCTGTTTGATCTGTATAGTTTAAGTATGCCCTGTGGGTTTTTAGCAGGGGCAATGATTAAAAACACATTTCTTGATGGCTATATCACTCAGTTTTTTTTCACCATGCTTGTAATAACAGTTATGGAGTCTTTTATTTTGGCAACAACCGGTTCAACCGGCGGCAAGTACCTGCTTGGGATAAGAGTATTAAACGCAGAGGGTAAGAGTTTGACATTTACTGAGGCGCTCAGCCGGGAATTCCGTGTGTATGCTTATGGGTTTGTTTTGGGAATTCCTATTGTTTTTCTTTATACGATGGCCAGGGAGTATAAATTATTAAAGCGAAAAGGGGCAGCTTCATGGGATAGCAGCCTCAACCTCAAGGTATTGTACAGACGTACAAACAAACGTCAGATTTACATATTTTTGTTTCTGTTTGTTTTAATCATCGCTGCCTACTCATATGGCTTTGATATGATTTCAAGGTAAAAATGTAAAGTATTACTTCAAATAAATACTTGCGCTTTTCTTGTGTAAAATATTTCTTAACTATGGTATAATTGCAACAATAATCGTATTCTTGGGTTAACATATTTATCAGGAGAAATGGGGGGAAGCGCGATGTCAGTAATTGAAATAAAAAACGGCGATGCTACAGAGTTTCAACCTGAAATTGAAACTCTGCACAATGTTCATAGCTCTGGTAAAGATAATTACCAACCGGACAAAGCATGGCTCGAAAATCTCGGCCATAAATTATATAAGAGGTTTTTTCCTGGTGGTTACGCTGACAGAACTCCGCTGATTCTTGATTTAGCCCCAGGATTGGTTAATCTCCCGTGGGAATATCTCCATGATGGAAAGAAATTTATCGCCCTTAATCCCGGCATTGTCCGTCTCTATAAAAACGGTGGTAACGGGAATTCCAGTGCAATTAAAAAAGACCGCCTCAAAATGGCTGTTATGCTGGCCTCTCCTCTATTAACTTACGATCCTGAAGAGGTTACTCCAATTAATCCCGAAACAAAATTGATTGATCCATTTTACAACCAGCCCCATGTCTTAAATTTCAGACAGGAGGTCGAGAACTTTCTAAAACTGGATGGCAAGCCGTATCCAATTGATATAGATTTGCACAGAAGGACGCGTGACAGTGAATTTAGAAAAATTATAAATAAAGATTACGATATTATTCATTTTAGCGGCCACGGTAACGAAGGATCGTTATGTCTTGAAGACGGCATAGCTATGATTTTTAACTTTTTTGCTAATGATTTGAATAAAGTTGGGATTAATCAAAGAGTTAAACTGGTATTTCTAAATGGCTGCTTGACAGCGACTTGTGGCAAAAACCCAAATGATAAAAGTATGGCTGAGGCGTTTTTGTCAGAGAATATTCCATGGGTGATTGCTAATCAGTTTAGCATTAATGTTAAATCGGCAGGGCTGCTAACAGAGAGTTTTTATAAAAACATATCGGAGGGATTTACAATTGCGGATGCTCTCAGGCTTGCCCGCATAGATTTGGAGGAAAACGGACTTCTTCCCTGGGATTTTGGTATCCCGATTTTGTTTACCACACACTGTGATTTAGAAAAAGGTGAGTTACCGGTGTCAGAGGGAAAAGCGAAAGTAAAGACACGAGGCGGGCGGCTGTTAGAGGCCAAAGAGGAGCGATTTGCCGGACGGCGCAGGGAACTTATAAAAATAGCAAAAGTCTTTAATGGCGATGGCTACTTCAGGGGAGTGATGATTCATGGCGCCGGCGGAATGGGGAAAACTGCGTTAGCTCTTGAGGCGGCTCACAGATTCGGTGAAGATTTTGACGAAATAGTTTTTGCGAGCGCAAGAAAGGATGCCCCATCATCTGAGCTATCGAAAGCTAACCCTAAAGGTGCTGGGGTTTCCAGACTATCTGGAAGTGTACACGATTTTCTTTCACAAATAATGAGTGAACTAAGAAGTTTACATAAAGAGGTTAATTTACCGGAAGGTGCAGATTTTTTAAATATATGTAATGCAATATCAGAGACAATAGGAAACTGTGGCAATTCTCTTGTAATTTTAGATAATCTTGAGGACATTTTAAGAGATTTTGAAATAAGTAATGATACAGATGATAAACCTGTAGATGTTGATCCGAAATTTATTGAGTTTATAAACTCTCTGACAAAAGAAAAATGTAAAATCGTTCTGACCTCAAGGTATGATTTTACTAATTTACCGGTGGGTGAGTTTAAGCGTATAGCGTTAAAACCACTGGAGGGCCGTGAGCTTTCCGATTTCTTCATAGAGCTCTTTGACAGTAAACAGACTAAGCCAAATTATGAAGCTATCAACGCCATACTTTCAAAAACCGGAGGGCATCCGTTTACGATACGGCTTGCAATCGGGTGGCTTGAGGAGGGGTGGCCATTAGCAGAGATTTTTGAGCGATTTAGAGACACGACACAAAAGCCGTGGCAATATTTGGTAGCGGAATCTCTTAAACAAATGGGCGACAATGAAAACCGGCTATACCGTGCTCTAAGCCTGTTTTCAAAACATGGCACTAAAGATATGATTCGCAAAGTATGCGGATTAGATGAAACTATTTTTCAAAAAGCTCTGAGCAGACTACAGCGTTTTTCAATTATAACCAAAAGTTTTATTCCCATTTTAGAAACAAATTATTATAACTTAATTCCCATAGTCCGTGAACATGCCCAGAGATTATCCAGAGCTAACCCTGAGCAAGAAAGGGAAATGAAAGAAATATTCTGTGATTTAATTTTGAGAAATTTAGCAAATATAGAAAAAATGGTAGAGAATCCTGGATTGTATGAATATATTTATTTTAATTCTGAGTTGGGGAATATTGCTCAAGGCGCTGATTTTCTGCAATATTATGGTAAATGGGACGATGCTATAAATATCTATAGACCTTGTCTCGCAATGGTAAAATTAATTAAAAATGAAAATAACGAAGCTACATTATTCAACAATATTGGAACTGTGTATGAACTAAAAGGAGAGTGGGACAGGGCTATTGAGTTCTATAATAAAGCTATTAATATTTATGAGCGGTTAAGTGACATATATGGTTTGGCTCATACCTATGGGGACATGGGGAATACTTATCAATCTAAAGGAGAGTTAGACAGTGCTATTGAATTCTATAATAAATCCATTGAAATACTTGAGCGCTTAGGTGATATACATGTTGTGGCTTTGATCTACATGGGAATTGGTAATACTTATACTCAAAAAGGTGACTTGGACAGAGCTATTGAGTTCCATAATAAAGCTATTAGAATTCATGAGCAGTTGGGTGACATCCATCATTTGGCTCAGACCTATACAAATTTGGGTGTTTTTTATCAATCAAAAGGTGACTTGGACAGAGCTATTGAATTCTATGATAAATCCATTGAAATATTAGAGCGCTTAGGTGACACTCATAGTTTAGCCAAAACCTATATGAATATGGGTAATGTTTATAATTTAAAAGGAGAGTTGGAAAGAGCTATTGGGTTCTATAATAAAGCATCTGTTGTTTTTGAAAGCACAGGTGACATTCATACAGCCGGTATAACATATTTTAATATCGGAAATGTCTATATACAGAAAAATGATTTTACTTTAAGCAACGAATATATGCAAAAAGCCTATAACCTTTTTTTTAAATGTCACTCCCCATATTTAAAGAATACGGAGGAGGTATTAAAATTGTTAAAAAAATTTATAGAAAGATAAAGGAGAACTAACATGTCCAAACAACAATTTGATTGTAAACACTGTAAGAGCCCGTTTATTGCTGATTTGGCTGATATAAGAAGTAAAAGGAGAGGGATTGCAGTCAGAGGATTTGGAATTGACAACTCCAAAGCACCGGTTGACCTCAAATGTCCGCATTGTTCAAAATCAGCCTCTTATACAGAGGCCGACGGGAAAGAGGTAAATGCAAATGTCTGAAATAATTGACAATCCTCCACCAATAAAGCCGCTTGAAATAATCGAGGAGCCTGGAGATTTACATATAGAAGCAGTTAAAACACTTATAAAAGATTCCGTTAATTTTGTGGAATCGGCGGCAAGGCAAGTGGACACAATTAATGGGGTTTTAATCGGGATATATTTTCATGCCATAACGTACAACGGGATTAAACAAACCAATATATCGTATGAGTGGAAGGTGCTCTATTTTTTGCCGATTGTGTTTTGGCTTATAAGTCTTTTAGTCTCATTTTTAGTACATAGTCCACGGGGTAAAAAAGAACTATCCTATGCAAGCGAGGAAATAGCAACTCAGCACTTTAATCATTTTTTAGATAGAAAGTTTTGCTCTTATAAATTATCATTTGGTTTTTTTATTATCGGCTTAATCCTGCTTGCCGTAGTGCTCGTGCACTTTCTGTTTTTCTTACCGGTGGCGGAAAATATAAAGTAATATAAAGTTACGCTCAAAGCGATAACATTTTATAAATTCTTTAATCTGCTCATCTGTTTTGCGGGCGGAGTTCGCATTGAAACTTTTTAAGCTGCGGAACGCAGGTTAAAAAATTCTTTTATCTGGGCGCACACAGGGGCGCGCCCCTACACATAATGAAAAATCGCTATCAAAAAACCGAGGGGTCACGGGGGAATCATTTCCCCGTGCAGGAGGGTTAAAGGCTGACATTACCCGAATATTTTAGGATAATAATGGTCAGTCCTATATATATTAACGTTTAACAACGAAATAACCTTCTTGTATATAATCTCAATTTTCCTATATCCACTTACCAAAAGTTGTTGGAAT
>JADFXG010000032.1:0-1868 GCA_015233895.1 Nitrospirota bacterium
GTTGAGGCACCCCCACCGTAATGGGCAACGCCCTCCCTCATTTATTATGCAGCAGATGATCAATGCCCTTTATTTGTCAATTTAATCTAATATCTGACGCTGCACATTCTTTTGCTGTTAGCGCATCGTGTATTAATGCTATTTCTTTTGCGTATTGATTCTTTTGTCTGTCTCTGTTCATTTTGCTCCAGCCGGAACATCCGGCAGTAACACCGGCATAGCTGTACGAACTGGTTCTGAAGCTGTCACACTCGGGGTGCCAATCAAGGCCTTTGGACTCATCTATGGAGACATTATACATTTCCTGATAGAAATTGCCATGGTTTTCAAATATTTTTTTAAAATGCTCTGAGATAGTGTCATCCTTATTAACCTTAGGTTTGATCCCTTCGCCAAAAAACCCTTCAAGGATTCGTTTATTATCTAAGAACGGCTGAAAATATACATGCCCGATTTCTCCGTTTCTATTAACTTTAAAGTCCAGACCCATTCGTATGAACTGGTTAAGCAGCTTTGGCGCAACTTCTACAATGACCTTTTCAGTGTAGTTAAAAAGCCTGCTCTTTTCGGCCATTTTAGGTTCAATCCAAAAACATGGATCAACATATAATTCGTTAGTCCTCATTTTGAATATTTCAGTCGGCAGTGGTATCCCGGCATACCGCCGTGCAATTTCCTGCATTTCGGAACTAACCTCAAAAGACGGCAGTAATGCTGCGTGCCCATCTTTTCCTTTGAGCGTTAGCGTACAAACTTCGGTTTTTAATACTCTTTGCCGTTCACTGTAATATAAATCATCTAATTGATTTTTTTTTACTATTGCAACTTCCATGTTGTTCACCCCATACACGTAATATTTATCTGGAGGACTAAGTCCTCCACCCCAAAATTATATTTTTGATTAACAACGGCTTATTTTGCTGTGAATCATGAAATTTTTTTAAATGATATTACTTGTAGTGTATCTTATGGCGATTACAAAACGATTACAAATTTGTAACAAAAAGCACTGCAAAGTTTTACCACATTAAGAGCTTGTGTTTTTTAGGAGCTTCATTTATAATATATATATTATATGGGGGGGTAGATTGGCTAAAACATTGAGTGTACGAGTTTCAGATAATGTGTATGACAGGCTTAACCAGATTTCAAAAAAAACCATGCGGCCTAAAAGTTTTTATTTAAATGAGATGTTACAGCTTTATATTGATGAATTTGAGGACGCATATTTGGCCTGGGAGCGTCTAAATGACATAAACACCACGTATTACACGTCATCTGAGGTTCGTAAAAAACTTGGGATTTAGCGTTGTTTGGAGTAATCAGGCATACGAAGAACTTTCTAAATTTGATGTAAAAACCAAGACGAGGATAGTTGACAAGGTAGATTTCTATTTGTCAGATAATCCGGTAAGATTGAGTAAACCTCTAAAAGGTTTGTTCAACGGACTTTATAGCTATCGTTTTGGCAAGATTCGTATTGTCTTTGCCCTCAATGAAAGAGACAATACTATCACTGTTACCAGAGTCGCCTTCAGAAAGAACGTTTATGAGTAATCTTATTTTTCCGTCTCTCTCAGGAGTTCTTTCATGTCTAATGAGGGCTCAGTTTGGAGTTCATCTCTGAATATCCTTTCGCATTCACTGTAGGTTTGTATTGCCCTGGTTTTATTGCCTTTTAACAGATAACTTTTCATAAGCAATTCGTAACAATTCTCACAAAAAGCGTCCCTCTTCAGCCATTTATGTGCATAATCTATAACTGTATCATAGTCACGATTTTTGAAATAGTAAAAGGCCATCCATTGTAATGCATTAATTTCCATATCAATATATTTTTCTCTTAAGGGAATGACCCAGCTATAAGG
>JADFXG010000032.1:1967-38446 GCA_015233895.1 Nitrospirota bacterium
CATTTATGTGCATAATCTATAACTGTATCATAGTCACGATTTTTGAAATAGTAAAAGGCCATCCATTGTAATGCATTAATTTCCATATCAATATATTTTTCTCTTAAGGGAATGACCCAGCTATAAGGGTTATCTTTTAAAAATTCGCCCTCAGCACATATTTTTAACGCAGGTTCAAACAGGGAATGCGCTAAAGCATCGTTATCTTCTTTAGCTGCCGCCTTTGCTTCATGTATCAGTTTTTCAAGCCTTAAGGCATCAACATAAGAGCCCTCCGGCAAAGTAAGAATATATGAACTGCCGTTTGTTTTTAAATAAGATGATTGCTTTTTAATGGGAATGCCAGGCTGCAATGCTTCTCTTATTGTTCTTATACATTGTCGCAGAGTTGATTTTGCTTTTTCAAAAGGTACGTCTTCAAAAAAAATATCTGTTAACGAATCTATGCTTACAGATGTGTGTGAATGAAATACCAGATAAGCAAAGATATAAAGAGCTTTTTTTCTGTGCCATGAGGCTGGAAGTATTTTTCTGCTTCCAACAATAATCTCTAAGTTTTTGAACATATATACTTTAACAGGTTCCACATGGAAGGGCACAGATGCACAGAGGGCTGCTTTCATCGCGGTTTCTCTAATCCCGGGGCTCTGAGTGTTGTCGCTTGTGTCTGCTATAAGCTCAGATACACAGGGTACACTCCAGATTATGCTTGAGGCATCTTCAATCTGGCGTTTAAATGAAACTACATCACCTGTTTTTAAAAATATAGAGGCAACAAGATGAAGGTGAATCATAGCTTTTGTGTAATGAGTGTCCGCAAAAACCTGATTTACCAACAAATCATTTGAATTTTTATTACAAAACTCCTCCACCTTTTTATGCAGTTCAGATAAACTATTGTCATCCGCCTCAGCATGTAAAAGTTCTCTAAAAGAATCTAAATAAGTGTGATAATGCTTATAGAGTTCACCATCCACTAGAGTGCACCGACTACGTCATTAGGAGAAACATCATATTTTCCAATGCCTCTTGTATCGTCTGTGTTTTTCGGCCCTGATGGTATACATTTATGCGAGTCACTTTCAAACGACACAGTTTAACCTGATTCTTTCCTGATTTTTATCCTTCCAAATCTACCTTTGCTTTACTGAAAACACGCCATTACTCAAACAGTGATAATAATTTTTAGCGTACCCACATATCCGTTACTTATAATATGTCACAAAGTATAGTTTTTGTCAAGGTGAATGCCTCAGGGCAAACGCATTAGAAAAAAAAGGGTGTAGGATCAACAAGTTCAATAACTGACAATTGTAACAAACTTGTAACATTTCCTTAATATTACTGTAATTATAAGTGTGTTTTAATACAATCAGAGCGATGGATAAAAGGGATGAACATAAGAAAAACACTTACATAGGAGGCAAATAATGGAACACTACGTGCATCATGTAAGAGGAAGGTTAAGAATAAAACTTCCCGGGCTGATAAACAACCCCTCAGGATACCAAAAGGTACACGATATGGTTAAAGCGGATGGTTCTTTTGAAATATCCAAAGTAAACCCAATAACCGGCAGTGTGGTAATAAGCTATGACTCAGATAGAATAACCCATAAAGAAATCCTTGACAATTTGGCACAAATTGGCCTGCTTGATCCCTCAAAGATAATCAACAACGACCAATACGTTAAAAACGCTATTTCAAAGTTTGGAAACACAATTAATAAGACACTTACCGGAGCGTTTCTGGGCAGCGCCTTAGATGGTACGCCGCTTTCGTTTCTTGCAGCGTTAATTTAGCATTGTTATTTTTTTTAACAATGCTATTTTAGTAAATGTACCTTATCGGTCCTCTCCCACGGGACGTCAAGGTCTGTTCTGCCCATGTGGCCAAATACGGCCAGCTTTCTATAAAATCCGTTTTTGTGTTTAGCTGGAAGATGTCTGAGATTAAACTCCTTTAATATTGCAGCCAGTCTGAAATCAAAATGTTTCTTTACTAAAGATGCAATTTCCGCATCCGGTATGATGCCTGTGCCGTATGTATCCACGTAAAGACTCACAGGTCTGGTAAGCCCTATACAATAACTAAGGTACAGCTCGCACTGCTTAGCGAGCCCTGAGGCTACAACATTTTTTGCCGCATACCGCGCTGCATAGGCTCCGATGCGGTCCATTCTCATAGGGTCTTTTCCGCTTAATGCAGCCCCTCCGCCTCTTGCATAAGCCCCGTATGTATCCATTGAGGTTTTTCTGCCTGTAAGACCGGAGTGCGTAGAAGGCCCCCCTATAATGGATGGTCCGTCGGGATTTATAAAAATAAGGGTGTTAGCGTCAGGCTTTAATGATTCAGCCTCAAAAACTGGTTTTATGATTGCTTCATAAACGTCTGACCTCAACTCATCAATCTCCGGGCCGCTATGTTTATTCTGACTAACCACTACGGTAATACTGTGCACCCTGTAGGGAGCGTTGTCTTTGTACTCGATTCCTACCTGTGTTTTACCATCGGGCGTAAGGTACGGAATGACCTTGTTGATGCGTGCAGATTTTATTTGTCTTGCTAATTTATGTGCAAACACTATAGGGCTTGGCATAAGTTCCGGACCCTCATCGCAGGCATAACCAAACACTGTTACCTGATGTTTTCCCGCAATTTTTTCTATTTCATCATCAGAGAGTGAGTTTTCGTCAAACTCCGTATAACGCTTGTTTGTCTCCTCTTTGAGGCTTGTAACAATGCTGCATGTTTTAGAGTTAAACTCTTTTGTATTATACCCTACCGTGTCTATCATATTCCTTGCAACATTGGTAAAATCCACGCTTGCCTTAGAATCAAACCTCGCCGCTATAAACACTATTGCAGTGGAAACGGCACACTCAGCCACAATGTTTGAATACGGGTCTTGTTGAAGAAACTTATCCACGATTGCATCGCTGATTTGGTCACACAATTTATCGGGATGTCCCTCTGTTACGGATTCAGACGTAAATACGAAATCATTTTTCATTATTTCACCCCTTTTTAGTTTTTTCGTTAAACAAATATGGTACTACTGCGTTACCGGCTATGACCAGAGCGTCAGCAATGCCGATTGGCGTGATTCCCAGTACTTTTCTAAGTGGAGGCACTAAAACGCACAAAATCTGAGCGGCAAACGAGGCTGACATCGCAATGTCGAGGTATTTATTTCTTGAGAGCCGCTCTTTGTCAAAAATACTGATTGTATCAGAGCGGCAACTGAGAGTGTGAAGAAGCTGTCCTGAGGTTAGTGTCATAAAGGCCAAAGTGTTAGCCTTTGGAGAGGCGCCATAGCGCCACAAACCATAACCATAGGCAGCCAGCGCTCCAAGGCTTAACGCAGATGATTCCTTTAAGAGTTTTTTCATATCAGAGTTATTTAAAATATGTTCAGAGGGGTCCCGCGGCTGCTTTGACAGTATATCCGGCTCAGGCGGCTCAAGGGCAAGTGCTAACCCCGGGAAAATATCTGTGGCAAGATTTATCCAAAGCAGTTGCATAGTGTTTAACGGCTGCCCTAATCCCGTAGCAAGTGTGGTAAACATAACTATTATCTCGCTCATATTAGTGGCAAGCAGAAAGTGAATAGATTTCCGTATGTTTCCGTATATAGTCCGTCCCTCTTTGATAGCTGTAACCATAGTGCTAAGGTCATCGTTTTCTAAAATAACGTCAGCCACTTCTCTTGCCAAATCGGTGCCATCTTTGCCCATGGCAATCCCTATATCGGCCGCCTTAAGGGCAGGGCCGTCATTTATTCCATCCCCTGTCATTGCAACAACCCGTCCGCTTTGCTGAAGAGCCTGCACTATCTGGTATTTGTGGGCTGGAGTCACACGGGCAAAAACATCCACGCGTTCGCACAAGTTTTTTAACACATCCGGCTCCAGGTCCTTAAGATGCCGTGAGTCCACGATTTCAAGCTTTCCGTTTCTGCTGATTCCCAATTCCTTGCCTATGGAATATGCCGTCAGACTCTGGTCACCGGTTATCATAATCGTGTCTATGCCCGCATTATGAAAGGTTTTGACTACATCCTTTACGCCATTCCTTATTGGGTCGATCATTCCTATAAGCCCTAGCCAAACCATATTGTAGTTTCTAAACACCGGATCAATGCTGTCTGTGTTGTACCAGGCTACGCCCAGAATTCTGAGAGCTTTACCGGCCATGTATTCGTTTTCATTTTCTATAGCCTGCCGTAATTCATCATCTAAGGAGATTATCTGTCCATCTATCATTACCTTACTGCACATGGAAAGCACCTCTATGGGGCTGCCCTTTACGGCAACTGGTATTTTCTCGTCGTCCTCGTAAAGTTTTTTATGGCCGTTCAGCCTGTTTTGTGGCAGCTCGTGCATGGTTGACATACAGTTACGAGCCTCCGAACGATGGCATACCTCAAGCATCGGGAACTCATTCCGTAACGATACGACGTCAATGTCAGCCAGTATGGCGGCTTTAACAAGAGCGCTTTCGGTAGGCGATCCGGTTAGTTTATATGTTCCGCCTGCATTTTCAACCGCAGTTTCGTTGCAAAGAGCGCAAACCTCCAAAAGCAGCCTGAGTTCATCCATATCAGTGGCATTAATGTTTTGAGAATCGACAGTAAACCCTCTGTCTGATACTTTTATTCGTTTAAGGCCTGCGTGAATGGCCACAGTGGTCATTTTATTTAGTGTGATGGTTCCGGTCTTATCAAAACATATAGTCTGGCAACAGCCAAGTGTTTCCACGGCTGCAAGATTTCGTATAAGCACGCCATGTTGTTTTAAACTCTTTATTCCCAGAGAAAGAGTGGTTGTTGCAACTGTGGGCAGTCCCTCAGGCACCGCAGCCACTGCTAATGATATGGCGGTGTTTAACATTCTTAAAAACGCATAGCCGCGTAAAATTCCGATAACAAATACCAGCGCACACACCCCGCTGCTTATATATACCAGTTGATTTCCCAGTACGTTTAGTTGTTTTTCCATCGGGGTTTCGGGGGATTCGGCACTGTCAACCATGGACTGAATCATGCCAAGCTCTGTGTGTCTGCCGGTAGCCGTTACAACGGCTATTGCCTGGCCTCCGGTAACTGTTGTTCCCATATAAGCCATGTTGTATCTGTCACCCAGAGGAATATCCTCGTAATCAATCACATCTGGTGTTTTGACAACCGGCATACTTTCTCCGGTCAGTGCCGATTCATCTATACTTAAATGTTTTGCCGTTAAAATCCTGGCATCGGCGGCAACAAAAGTGCCGGGCTGTAAAAGCAATATATCCCCCGGCACAACTTTCTCACAACTGATTGTAATGGTAACGCCCTCTCTGAGCACTGCCGCCTCCGGCATTACAAGGTTTTTCAGGGCGCTGATGGTGCGCTCCGCCTGACTTTCCGTGAGATACCCAATGACTGCATTTATACCGACAACAGACATTACAATTGCGGCATCAAATATCCCTCCAGTAGAAACTGAAATCACCGCCGCTGCACACAGTAAAAACACAGGGAGCGAATTCAACTGACCTAAGAAAATACTTAAAGCGCTGCGCTTTACACTATCCGGCAGCATATTAGGACCGTACTTAATGAGGCCCTCGCTTACTTGCAAATTAGAAAGTCCATGATGTAACGATGTATTGAAAAACTCTGTAACTTTTTCCACAGCTATTGTGTGCCAATGCTTTTTGGGTTGTTCAGTTAGCTCACTTGAAACTACTTTTTTTGAGGCCTTTTTTTTCTTTAACGGCAGCGGTTGTTTTGTTTTCAAATCCGGTATCCGGATGCCATACTCAGTGGCTAATCTCTCTACTAATTGTTGCAGAGTAGATAAATCACAAGAGACTTTATAGATAACAAGCACGTTTTCGGTTAGAGCACTTATGGTAACGCTAATGACCTCATCGTTTTGGGACAGGTTATTATAAAGATAGTCTTTAAACCCGCTAAAACGTGAAAGTCCTCTTATTTTAAATCTGATCCTGCCTTTGACACCTTTATGTAATACAGTCAAGACTTGTGGTTCTGTGTTCATTTGACCTGCCATTAGTTATTTATGAAATGTTATTAACTTTTAGGACGCTTTGAAAATAGACCAAAAGCGTACCAAAATGCCGTGTACCAGGGAGGCAGAACGAACCTGCCTTTTGCAAGCTGCATGATTCCTGTGGTAAAGAGACTCAGGAAGGCTAAATCGGCCATATCTATGTCTCCGTTTGTAGCGTTTTTTATTTTTGTACTGAAAGATTTCATTAAGGAGGCGACCTGATCAACTGGTTTCCCTACTGGTACCAGAGCTCCCTCGGTGTGGTCAAACAAGTTGTTTTTACGGCAGTAGTCATATATTTCCGATGGAGTGCCGCTGTGCCTTATAAAAACTCCTCCGGTCAGATGGTTAGCCTCAACATATATAACAGTCTTGTTTTTTTGCAACTCTTCTGTTACGCTGTTAAAGTATTTGGCATTACCTTTTCTGGATGGCACTTTTATTCTCAACCTGTCCTGCAGATTGTGTGAGGTGTAAGCTTGTGGAAGCGCTTGACTTTGATTGTTCATAACCTTAAACCTCCATATCTCCCTGTGATTCCTCAAGCTCTGCCTTTGCCTCTGCCACAATATCCTCGGTTACCTCACCGAACTCTGCCATTGCAACCTTAGCCTTAGCCGTTAGTACCAGTGCCCCCTTTATTGCGGCTTTGGTAAGCGGCTTTACGACCGATGCCAGAGCGCCAATCAATGCAGGGCCAATTACCACAGCACCAAGCCCTATCGCAAAACTTTTCATTGTATCACCCTTAAAGGCATCTTCAAAAAATCCCATACTTTTTAATCCCCCTTTTTACCCCTGACGCGGCTTTTTATGCTAAAATAGCAAATTATTGAGTCGTCCTGCGCTTGTGGAAAACCTTGATACCATTTGTTTATTTTACAGGGCAGATTGTTACAGAAGTGTTAATTATTTATTACAGTTATATTAAATTTTTGTTTTTAAGACCAATAACTAAAGCAGTTCAGATATTTCCATATTACCGTTACCAGAAGACTTTATACTTTTATACTTGTCAACGAGTTGCAGGTATTTATTGTTATCAGGCTCTATCTCATTTAATCGGGTAATGTATTTTTCACATTTGAATAAGTAGCGGTCATCTCTCCCATTCTTCTGTAAATATCCAATTATTGCCTTCAGTGCATTGAAATTTATAGTGAAATTTGAGGGCAAACCATCGGCAGCTTTCTCAAATAGTTCTATGGCTTCTGTGAGCATTCCCTTATCTATAAAATCAACACCTTTGTTATTTATTCCGATTATTTCGGCTTTTGTCTCTGAAACAAAATCGGATCCCTCCTCCTCCATACCCAAATCCTTAAATGTGTCCTGTACAACACTTAGTATGTCGTTGTCAGAGAAGTTATTCCTTACTATATATTTCATTAATTCCATGCCCTTGCCTTTTTCATTGTTTTGAATAAAAGACTGAGCAATCTCAATAGCTAACTGGGGAGCAACTTTACCGCCAAGTTTTTTATAAATGTCTTCTGCCTCTTTTAAGGACGCCATAGATTTTTCACTTTCCTTAGTTTCTGCGTATATATGGCTCTTTAACAGTGTAGCCTGAAGCAAAACCTCGTTATTTTCAGCAAAGTCGTTCATTACATCTTTTACCATATCAAGGGCTTTAGCGGTTTCTTTCTTATTAACAAAAACCCTGGCAAGTTGCGTGTAATCGGAGGAGTCTTTGAAGATTGAGGTTTTTCCAAGTTTGATTGCATTTTTAAAGGATGACTCTGCTGTGTTAAAGTCAGTGTTAGTAAAAGCGATGTTGCCAAGTGCCCTTTGCCTGAATATTGCTTTAGGTGATAAAGTTACAGCTTTTTGTAAAACCCCCTGGGCAGTGCTTTTCTCTCCTAATTCATCCAGAGTTTTAGCATACCAGTCATAAACGGGTATAAACTTATCGTTTTCATCAATAAGCGCTTTAAAAGTATCTGCGGCATCTTGAAACCTCTTTGTATGGAAATAGATCTTTCCCATGTTAAACTGCGCCCACGGCAATTTGTACTTACTTAGCACCAATGAATACACATCCTCTGCATTTTTATAATCGCCGTTTGTCATGTAAACTTCACCTTTTACCTTTAAAATATCAATGCGATAAGATGGCTTTTTCTGCAGTAAATCGTCACATAAGGCTATAGCCTCCGTGAAATTCTTACGCCTCATGACTGCGTCAATGTCTGCAAACAAATGTTTCTTCTCTTCAGTGGCCTTAATGCGCGCGACAAGTTCCTTAGTGGTAAATGGTTTTATAAGATATCCGTCCGGTTGGTAATCCATCACGCCCATAACCGAATTTATTGTGTTTTCAGCCGTTATCATCATAAACATTGTAGAATAACCAATTTTCTTTTTATATGCTAACTCTTCAAATATCTGATGGCCGTCCTTTTTGCCTTCTCCAAGGTTATAGTCGCAGAGGATTACATCATATTGTTTAGTGGAAATCTTGGTTATTGCATCGTTTGCCTCCTCAGTAATATCGACCAATTTTGCGCCAAGAGAAAGAAGATTTCTTCTCAGGCTGTCTCTGAAGTCTTTGTAGTCGTCAACGATAAGGAATTTCTTGTCTTTTAGTACAGTCTCTACCGCCTGCTCGCGATTATACAGTGTTAGTGCTATCTCCGGCCTCCTTTCGTTCTCCTCTATTCCCTAATACTTCATAAACACTATTCGGTATTACAAACAAAAAACTTTATTTTCTAAAGAAAAAAGAGTCCGTCCGTGAAAAATCAAAAATTTAGCTTAGTTTGCTATAATACGTTTTGTGTCAAGATTAATATTAATAACACAGGGTGATCCGGGAGGTATCGGGCCTGAGGCAGCGCTTAGGGCATATCTCACGTACAGGCCACAAAGGGCGGTGTTTGTCGGTGATATTAATGTCATTAAAGATGCCATGAGGCTTATCAACAACAGTACTCTCAGGATAAACACAGTTGAAAATCCACTCGATGGTATTTTTGACGGTTCAACTCTAAACGTAGTAAATGTCACAGTTGCTGGACAGTACGAAAAGCGCAGAGCAACCAAAGAGGGCGGCTTACTCAGCGCTCGGTGTATAGAAAAAGCAGTGGAATTAATTCTTAATGGAGAGGGTGAGGCTCTTGTCACAGCTCCGATTTCAAAAGAGGCGCTAAAACTTGCAGGCATACCTTATCCTGGCCACACTGAAATGCTTGCCGCTTTGACTGACACCGAAAACTTTGCCATGATGCTTGTTGGCGGCACTCTTAGAGTGATGCTCGTTACCATCCATGAGGCGCTATCCAATGTGCCGCATCTCATTACAAAAGACAGGGTTGTTAAAACGCTCATTTTAGCTAACGCTGCAGCCTATATGCTTGGCATAGACACTCCTAAGATAGCCGTGTCGGCGCTAAACCCTCATGCCGGAGAGGCCGGTTTATTTGGCAGGGAGGAGATAGTGGAAATTGTACCGGCTATAGAGGAGGCGGCACGGATGGGTATTGCCGCAACCGGTCCTTTTCCGGCAGATACATTGTTTTATAAAGCTTACAGAGGACAGGTGGATATCGTGGTAGCAATGTATCACGATCAGGGGCTTATACCGCTAAAAATGGCAGCCTTTGAAAGCGGTGTTAACATCACAATAGGGCTACCCATCATACGGACATCCCCTGATCACGGCACTGCCTACGACATTGCCTATAACTCAAAAAGTGCCGTCAATCCCCAAAGTATGTGCGAGGCTATGAGGCTTGCTGAAACTCTGAGGCCATATGTGCCAACATGCCGCTATGACTGAGATAAATTCTTATAGAAAGCAAACCATCAAACAGTTTGTCAGGTTTGCGCTTATAGGAGCCTTAAATACCATAGTTGATATGGCAATCCTCAATCTTGAAACCCTTCTGACAGGCCTTAAGACAGGCACGCCATTTGCCGTAGAAAAAGCAGTGTCGTTTCTTGTTGCCGTGATTTCTAGTTATTACCTTAATAAGAGATGGGCGTTTGAGTATAAATCTGAAAGAGGTAGGGTAGGGGGAAAATTCTCTCATTTTGTAGCCGTAAGTTTAATTGGGATGGTTGTTAATGTGGCATCGGCATCGTTTGTAGTAAATGTTGTGAGGCCATGGTTACATCTTACATGGATCGGGGATCAAATCTGGGTCAACATTGGCTCACTTTGTGGAACAGCCTGCGGATTGCTCTTAAATTTTTTGGGTTACAAGTTTTTTGTGTTTAGATCTTAGCTTCATATTTCATTTAAATTTTGCTTGACAAGTTTAGAAATATGTGGTTAAATGTTGTCGGTTGTGTTCCATATGCCGTTGTGTAAATACATTAGTAATGTGAGACTTCGTTGTATATGTGTGAGGCGAGTTATAAAACTGGTTTATTAAATACAGTTTAAAGTTGTGGAGGTGCTTATGTTTTTGAATGTAAAATACATGATGGTGTCTTTTGTCATGCTATGTTTGGTTCCATCCGTTGCATTTTCTGAGGTTACAATAGTAGATTTTCATGAAACATATGACGACAAAGTGCCTATATCAGGCTTAATCAGTGTAGGTGCTATGGTTGATGTGGATAACTCATTCTTTGACCCCCAATTTATAACTATAAAGATGCCTGAAACACAAAGTGCAAAGCTATGTATATCTATAACCTCAAATGATGGACGCTATAGAGCTCAATATGAATATGATGTTAAGAATCAAAAAAGTGGCGCACTTACTTTGCCAACCAACACAAAGAAAAGCAGTGAACTAAAAAATTATAAAGATAAACAGGTAGTAATATTAGCTACACTTAATAAGACGTGTAAAGACAGTCCTGATAAGGTATTGTTTGCCAGTTGGAAAAAGACAATCGCTGGAAACTCAAATAAGTATTATGTTTACTTAAATTGGGCAAATAATGTATCTATTGTAATCAGTAATAATCCTAATGTGGATGTTGCAGTTTGCAAGAAAATTACTGATAAATCAATAGCTTATAATAACGAATGTTTACTGGATAATAAATACATGGGGGAAATCAATTTTGCTGTCAATAGATTTACGGCAGCAAACGCGAAACTTCAGTTAATTCCATTACCATTGGTTTTACAGTAATTATGAAAGCAAAACTCATAGGTTTTATAGTTATTCTTGCTGTCCCAGTAATATTTGTTCTATTAATGAACGTGACAACAACATTTAACATTACAGCACAGGTTGAGCGTATTGAATTTGATTCAGATGAAAAAAATCCAATAGAATGGGAATTACGCAAAGCTATCATTACTGAAAATGCGGATGAATCGTCAAAAAGAGTATTTACAGGAACTCTTACCATATCTGCGTCTTCTCATGTTGTTGTGGAACGTGTATCAAATGGACCTTTAACAATCAGTATTGATTCATTGCAAGACAATAAACAGGTAGGAACATATCTGAGCGAGAACAATTCATCCAGTATTCAAACAAGCAAAAAAATTGGAATAACGATTGATAATACAACAAGCTTTGTTAATAAAGGTCAGACAGTATTGCTGCCACTAATCGGGAAAGATGTCACTCTTGGCATTGTTGTAAATGATAAGCTGTGTGGGAGCGCAGCCATATTACGTTCCGGCAAGGTTACAATGCTCGGAAAGACAATTTTGGGTGATGTTTATAAAGTAATGGAGAGTACGTTAGATGCCGGAGATCAGATTACAATGAAAGGACAAGAGTCCTTGTCGTACGGCTTTGTTTTACTTGATGAGAGACCAGCATTGACAGCCTCTTATAGGACTATCGGTAAATATGCATTGCTATCTCATACAGGCTTTAACTCTTATAGAATGTCAGCCTCGTGGTTAGACTTGCTTATGAAGAATACGTTTGTAACGGCTTTATATACGATTTTAGGTGCAATATACAGTATTTATAAATTATTTTCCAAAAAGGAGAAAACATTGTATGAGTAATAAGCTTTTTATAATTTGTCTTGTGTGTTTTTTGTTTAGCGTCTCAAATTCATTTGCAGAAGAGGTCTTTATTAAGGCAAGTAATGACTATGGAAGGGGTATTACTAAAAGAGTTGGTAAAGATTGCTTTGTAATAACCGCTAAACATGTAGTGGAGAATGCTAACCCACCGGTAACCATATATTTTGAAGGTAACAGACATGCCGAGGGTACTCCATCCTCATTTGCAGCTACTGATTTAGCAGTTATTAAATTAGATAACTATAAAATAAATTGCTCAGATTATAGTATTGTTGAGAATATCAATAATTTGGTAAAAAGAATGGTTTCAGGACAGTTAATAATTGCTGAGGAGGATGGCGCAACGAATAGAAAAACTGTAAAAATTGTTGGGACAGATGCTACAGATACATTCAAAATTAAATCTGAAACGGCAACTTTTATTTTACAAAAGGGTCATAGTGGAAGTGCCTTATATCTTGACGATAAAGGCACTCTCATTTTAGCTGGTATCTTACTATCTGTTAATAGTAAAGATAATATTGGAACTGTATATAAAATAAATTATATAAATGCAACTGTAAACCTTTAT
This sequence comes from Nitrospirota bacterium, assembly GCA_015233895.1. Classification (NCBI taxonomy): domain Bacteria; kingdom Pseudomonadati; phylum Nitrospirota; species Nitrospirota bacterium. The sequence continues at coordinate 14,551 of JADFXG010000032.1, forward strand.
TTTGGAACCTATTATAGCAACACCATAACTACCATTTCACCTGAAACAGTGAAACCAACTGCAATGCCGACTCATATTTATGAAGGAAAAAGAGGGTGTATAAAGGGGGATTGCAGAAATGGTTACGGCATTCTAGTTTATGACGATAAATCACGGTATGAGGGTGAGTTTAAAAACGGAGGACTTAACGGTCAGGGAACCCTTGCCTACGCAAATGGCAATAAATATGTTGGAGTGTTTAGAGACGGACAAGTAAATGGACAGGGAAACTATACCTACGCAAACGGAGACAAGTACGTGGGACAGTTTAAAGACGGTAAAAGTGAGGGCGATGGAGTTTATACCTTTGGTAACGGCAACAAGTATGAAGGACATTTTAAAGATGCTAAATCAAATGGGTGGGGAGTCTTTACCTACACAAACGGCGACAGGTATGCAGGGCAGTTTAAGGATGGGAAAGGTGATGGAGATGGGCACTATACCTACGCAGACGGAACCAGGTTTGCCGGGCTGTTTAAAGACGGCAAAAAAAATGGGCATGGAGTTTATACATATGCAGACGGCAGCAAGTATGAAGGGGAATTTAAAGACAATAAAAAAGACGGTCGAGGAATATTCACCTATCCTGATGGCTCAAAGATAGACACGTCATTTGCAAACGATAAACCTGAGGAAAACTACCTCGTAACTATCGGAGAGAGAAAGGGAAAAAAAGATAATAATTTCGAATAGATGTGATTGTTCAGAAGCATGAATAATTTTCAATCACGCACCGGCATTTTCAGCAGGCGCAGGTGCCTCAAGTCCCAGCTCTTTTAGTACTTTTAGCGCATCAGTCCAGACAACCGTTTTAGCTGACGGATTTCTCAGTAAATAGGACGGATGATATGTGGGCATTAGCTTGATTCCCTTGTAGTCCTTGAATTCGCCGCGCAGACGCGTTATTGGTCTATCAGTTGCTAAAATTGCCTTAGTTGCGACCGTTCCCAATGTTACTATGACCTCAGGCGTTATGGATGCAATCTGACTTTTCAGAAAACCTATACACGCTTTGACCTCATCCTGCTCAGGCTCTCTGTTTCCGGGCGGACGGCATTTCACCACGTTTGCTATGAAAACATCCTCACGCTTAAGCCCCATTTTATTTATAAGGCTGGTTAGAAGTTTGCCGGCGCGTCCAACAAATGGCCGCCCCTGCTCATCCTCATCTGCTCCAGGGCCCTCTCCTATAAACATCAGCCTTGCCTTTGCGTCACCCTCACCAAACACAATGTTCTTTCTCGTTTTGTGGAGCTTACATCGCTTGCAATTGCCTATCTCGTGTCTTATCGCCTGAAGCGTCATGACCTCATTGCTGTTATCTATAGGTTCAGTGACAGAGTCAGGTTCAATTTGGGATGAAAATATTTCGTCTTTTCCCGAAATCGGTAAAAACTCAAACCCAATTGCCTCATATACTTTTAGAAATTCCACCATAGTTGCCGCAAATTCATTATTTCTCATACCTGTTACCTTTCGCCCCACTTCAGTTTTTCCCTGAGAATCTGAAAATAGTCCCTCTCACAGGGTATCAAAAGTCTTGTCATGTGCGCTGAGCGTTTGACGCTTACCACGTCTTTTTCCTTTAAATGCTGTCCAAGCTGCCCGTCAAGAGTTAGATACACATCCTCACTACCAGATCCGACCACTATTTCTATAGACATGTCATCGTTAACCACTATTGGCCGGTTTGTTAACGTGTGTGAACAGATTGGCGTAACAACGAAGCAGTGCAGGGTTGGATAGAGTATTGGGCCTCCTGCCGATAAAGAATAAGCCGTTGAGCCTGTTGGTGAAGACACAATTAATCCATCCGCTCTGAATGTGGTTACATAAGCACCGTCTATAAACATCTCAAGGTCAAATATTCTTGCCAGAGCCCCTTTTGTCACAACCACGTCGTTTAACACCGTATAAGTTGCAAGCGTTTTGCCATCCCTTATGACTGAGGCATTTAACATAATCCTGTCTTCTGACGCACACTTACCGTTTATTACCTTCTCTATGACATCAAATACCTCACCAATGCTTACCTCTGTGATAAACCCCAGTCCGCCCAGATTTATGCCAAAAATCGGAATGTTCTTTCCCGCCACAAGCCGCGAGGCAGCAAGCATGGTGCCGTCTCCGCCAAGCACCATTACCATATCACAATGCTCTGAGATTTCCTCTTGCGCTACCCCGGTCTCTCCTATCTCCTGTGCCGAGTACGAGTCTATACAAACCTTTGTTGTCCTTTCCCTTAACCACGGAACAAGTTTTCTTAAAAGCTCAATGGCCTCTTTCTTGCCGCGTTTACAAATTATTCCAACTCTGTTCATCCACTCCCTCTATGGTTATTTCTCGTTCATTTTCACTAATGTACTCCAAATCAACTGTCACTGTAGCAGTTTCTGTCCCCTGAAGTTTATCAGCCCACTCGATGACCGCAATTCCATCAGCTCCGATGTATTCATATAGCCCTATGTCATCTATAGCGCTTAAATTATCCAGCCGGTAAAGGTCTATATGATAGAGTGGCACAGTACCCTCATGCTCGGCAATAATCGTAAAACTTGCGCTTGTTATATCGGTTTCATTGATTCCGAAGGCTCCGGCTATTCCCTTAACCAGTGTGGTCTTGCCGCTGCCAAGCCCACCTGTAAGAAACACCGTGTCCCCTGGGCTAAGCAATTTACCGAGTTTGTGCCCAATACACTTAGTGTCCCAGTCTGAGCTGCTCCTAAGCCGCATCGCCGCACGTTGAAAAGGTGATGAAAGCCCCCTGTCTGCCCGTGGTCACTGTGTTTTGTTTCTGTGCTCGCCGATACGAATGGTATTTGCTTACGCAATAGGTACAATCAGGCGATATCCAAATGTTTTCCGGATTTACTCCCAAACGTAGTGCCTGAAGTTTATTGGCCACACTTAAATCTATGTGCTTACCCCCGGTTGGCTGTGTATAGATATAATCGCCCTCTCCGGAGGCACTTATAACCGCACTTATTACCTCTTCTCCAACCTCATAGCAGCAACCCCTGATTGAGGGCCCTATAGCTATTAACACGTCCGCCGCATCCGACTTAAATTCACTGAAAAACTGTCTGAGAACGTTGCTTAATATCCCCTTAGCTGTTCCTCTCCAGCCGGCATGAATTGAGCCTGTTACCCTGCGCTTTCTGTCAAAAACCAAAATCGGCACACAGTCAGCACTCTGAACTCCTGTAATGATGTCATCTCTGTCAGTTATAACGGCATCGGCAACTGTGCCAGGGGTTGGCAGCGATGAACCTTTCCTTAAAACCACAACAACATCTGTGTGTTTTTGCAGTGGCATATAGAGGGGTTTTGACGAATCTGCCACATCCTGAATTTTAAGTCCGCGGCTGCCGTCCGTAAAAAACCCCTCTGCTTCATTGTGTCTGAATATCTCAGGATAAATTAAGTCATATCCGTTATTGACAGACTCATTTTGAGTTCTTAACAAGCAAAAATCCCTTTATAAATCCAACCGGATCGCCTTCTTTTACATCAACGATTTTTACCGGTAAACCCTCTATAATGTCATCAATCATTCTGGTTACGCTTGCAAAGCTGTAGCTTAGAACGCTGTCAACTCTTTTTGCCACAGTCGAAGGCACTGCGCCGCTCCGAAACAGATGGTCAAATACCAGTATCTCACCGCCCGGCCTTACCACTCGTACAATCTCAGCCATTGCCTTACGGGGATCAAACACCACGGTCAGAAACAGGCTAAGGATTGCCTTGTCAAAGCTGTTACTGTCAAATTTGAGGTCTTCGGCATCCATCTTGTGTAACATTGTGTTATGTCCATACCGGAATGCTTTTGTTTTAAGTTTCCCAATTCCAAGCATTACATCGCTTATGTCTATTCCGTCAACATCAACGTTATCAGGAATAAACGGCAAGTCATGGCCGGAGCCTACCCCAGGCACTAACACTCTGTCGCCCTCTTTAAAATTTAACATGCCGATAGCTTTCTTTCTCCAGGGCCTTAGCGGCAGCATCAAGGCAGGATAAAAAAACGGGATAAACGTGTTAAAAGAAAGTGTTTTCAGTACATTTTTCACAGACTACCTCCTAAAAGGATTTTTAATTGTCTTTGCCGACATCATCAGTGGTTGGCAAAGTGGGGTCATATTTAATTCCATTGTACGTAAATGAATCTATCTGTTCCGGTGTTAATTCTCTTTTGGCATATTCGACAAACAGCCCACTGGTTATAAAGAAATCCACAATTTCCTTATCAAGGTGCTTGTCTTTAAGCATGAACCCTACAATTCTAACACATTCGGAGAGTTTTTTACCCGGTCTGTATGGTCTGTCTTTTGCTGTCAGTGCCTCAAAAATATCCGCTATTGCCAATATTCTTGACTTAATGCTCAGCTGTTCCGCCTTCTTACCGTGTGGATATCCAGAGCCGTCCAGCTTCTCATGATGTTCGGCAGCGTAGGTGGTAACATTCTTAAACTTCTTCGGCCACGGCAGCCCACCTAACATTTTTTCAGTCATTACAACATGATTATTGATTATCTCTCTCTCATCATCTGTAAGAGTACCCTTTGGTATAGAGAGATTGTGTAACTCATTTTCATCCAGGATCGGCATTTTTTTGCCGTCTATTTCTATCTCTATAGATGCAATCTCTTTAAGTCTTGCTAGTTTTTCATTAGCCATAAATTCACCACCTAAGTTGGACACTCTTATAAACTCTAAAGCATTTGAAAGACCCTCTAACTTACTGTTGAGTTCATCCTCAAGTTTGCCCAGCTTCTCATCAGCATCTTCAGTTTTCTGACAAAGGATTTCACATTTTCTTTTAAGAAACTCGTTTTCAGTCTGTTTTTTCAGTAGTTCAAAACGTGCCTCTACAGTGTGTATCCTGTCATATATAGTTTCCAGCTTGGTTGCCTTGTCAACAACGTACTCCGGGGTTGTTATTTTACCTATATCGTGCATCCATGCGGCTATGTGAAGTTCATCCTCCTCATCACGTGTGAGTACCCAGTCCTGCCATCTCTCGTCATTTGAATTACAAAGCCCTTTGGCTATAGTTGACGTAAGGGCGGCAACACGTCTTATGTGGCCTCCGGTGTAGGCTGATTTTTCATCAATTGCACCTGCTATCACCTTAATGAAAGAGTCCAGGAGAACCCTCAGCCCTCGTATCAGAGAAGAGTTGGTTATGGCAATTGCCGCCTGCGATGCAAGCGATTCAACCAGTTTTTGAAAGCGTTGTGAAAATGACACCACTTTGCCGCTTTGATTTGTTGCGTTTAGAAGCTGTAATACACCTATGATTTCGTTTTCATGGTTTCTCATGGCAGTTACGAGCATGGATTTTGAACGGTATCCAGTTTTTTGGTCAAATGCCCTGGTTCCCTGAAAATCAAACCCTTCCACCTCATATACGTCCTCAATATTTACCGTTTTACCAGTCAGAGCTACATAAGCTGATACATTGTTTTCGTTCCTTGAGCCGTCCTCTTTGTAAAGCTGTACAGGGGGAAATTTTATTTCGCTGCCTTTTGTCCCGCCCATTATAAAACCCAGCGATTTGGTCCGGATTATTTTAAAAGCCAGAGTTCTTTCATCCTCACTCATTATGTACAAAGTGCCGCCGTCCGCTCCGGTAAACAGCATTGCTTTTTCCACTATCATTTCAAGCAATGCCTCCTGATTGCGCTCAGCAGACAAGGCTATCCCTATACTCATAAGTTCGTTTTTGTAGTGTTCACTGCTTTCTACAAGGGACGTCACCTCTTTTAAAACAATATCAACAAGTTCAGTACAGGACTTGCCCTCTCCTGAGAAAGAAGCTCTTAGCTTTTCATCAAACCCTGTTACAATTTCATCTACAACATCTTCTTTTGTAAACATTTCATCCGCCTGTCAGAGTATTTACTTGCTTTAGCATTAAAGCTCAGACATTCTACTTTCTGTAAATCACCTTGCTTTTTACGCTGTACGCCCCCTCAAGTTTCCTTTTTTCCTCTTCAAAGCAAATTTCAACGTAAAACGGTCCTGCAGGCGTTTGAAACGGCACAAGCACTATCATACCCTTTGTCTTATGCGTTATCGTGTGGTTTTTGCCCACTATAGTCGTTGGAATTGCCATGTTAAATTTATAGCCCTGTTCGGAGAGAATTTTTCGGCCTCCGCCTGAGACCATATTCGTAATCTCACCAACCATGTCGGCAATCTCTTCGTTTACTTCTGTCATTTTTTCACCAAGCATATTTGACGCTATGTGTAAAATTGCCTCCTCAGTAAAAGTAATGGCTATAGAGCCTGAGGTTTTCTCACCGGCAAGACCTATCATGCCAGATATGTAACCCATTGCAGAGCTGTCAGCCTTTATACAAGGTGTGTTGTGTGTGACCTCAACGTTTGCCATAGTTTTTAGAATGTTTACGAGAGATTCCAAAAACGGATTGACAAAGTCAACATTCACATCCTTTTCCCCCAACTCACGTTACAAAACCCCACAGATATTTATCCAGGTATTTTATAGTTATAAAAATGCTCTATCCTCCTCTTACGCAAACGCCGCAAACACCTAAAACATTATAACAAAAATACATAGGTTATTAAAAATTTTTTTATGTCAAGTAAAAATCTTTCAATAAAACTGATCAACACATTAAAAAAAGGGATTACACTCCGGTAACCCCTTTTCAAACAGATAACTTCCTAATACTTATGGAATTTAATAATTTACTTAAACTACTCCCACTTAATTGCTTCAACCGGACAGGTGTCCATCGCCTCCTGGCAATCACAATCGCCGCACTTTTCAGGGTGAGCTGCAAAAGCCTTATCCCCCTGCATTTCAAACACATCCGGACATAAAGACACACAAGTCTCACATGCTGTACAAAGGTCCTGGTCAACAACAGGATTTTTCATTTAACTCCTCCTTAGTTTAGTTTTGTGTTTATTCTATATATGTAACGTTCCATACATCTCATGGAAATCCTACAATTACTATTCACAATTAAGCTATAATGTATAAAGAGCAAAATTCACATGACAATCATACACAAATTTCTTAAAAATTAGCAAGAGGAAAAAAAAATATGTCAGAGAAAAAAACGATAATAATACCGATAAGCGGTATGAGTTGTGCTGCCTGTGCTGCTTCAACAGAAAAAGCAATACGGTCACTTAGCGGTGTGTTTGAAGCCGGAGTTAATATTGCAACACACAAGGCTACGGTCACATACAATCCCGCACTTACATCGCCTGTGGAAATTGCCGGGGCCGTAAAGCGTGTGGGCTTTGCGGCAGTTATTACGGAAAGCGATACATCTAACGCAGAAACCAATGACGAACGCAGCGTTTTAAAATTTAACCTGATAATAAGCGCAACACTCTCGGCTGTGATAATGGCTGGCTCTATGTTTACAGTTCCAGTGCTTTCTAATCAGTGGTTGCTGCTTATATTTGCCAGTGTGGTGCAGTTTTGGCCTGGGGCTACGTTTTATAAAACGGCACTTTCGGCGCTAAAGCACTTTTCATCAAACATGAACACACTTGTAGCTGTGGGAACATCGGCAGCGTATTTTTATAGTGCCTTTGAAGTGTTGTTTCCAAACACCATCTCTCATCACGGAACGCATCCCCACTTGTACTTTGAAACTGCAGCAGTAATCATAACGTTTGTTCTTATGGGGCGTTTTCTTGAGTTAACGGCACGGGGGCGCACCTCTGAGGCTATCAAAAAACTTATTGATCTGCAAGCTCTCACGGCATCAGTAATCAAAGACGGTGTGGAGCATCAGGTTGCAATTGATAAAGTAACAGTTGGAGATATGTTGTTAGTAAGGCCTGGGGAGAGGATACCCGTAGATGGAGAGATAACGGATGGAGGCTCGGCAATTGATGAATCTATGATAACTGGTGAAAGTTTACCGGTAGATAAAGGTGCCGGAGATAAAACTTATAGCGGAACGGTTAATACCTCCGGAGCTTTTATAATGCGCGCCATTAAAACAGGGCAGGAATCAACGTTAGCCAGGATTATTAAACTCATAGAGGAGGCACAGGGCTCTAAGGCTCCAATCCAGAGGCTTGCTGACAAAGCGGCTGCTGTGTTTGTACCCTCAGTGATAGGGATAGCCGCTCTGACCTTTCTGCTATGGTTTGTGTTTAGCGATGGCGGGGCCAAAGCTATGATGTCTGCAATTGCGGTATTGATAATAGCATGTCCGTGTGCTTTAGGGCTTGCAACGCCGACAGCCATAATGGTTGCTGCAGGGTTGGGAGCACAAAGGGGAATTTTAATACGAAACGCCGAGGCTCTTGAAAACCTGCACAGAGTAAAGGCAATAGCATTTGATAAAACCGGAACAATTACTGATGGTAAGCCTGCCGTTACAGGTATTTTTGTTGAAAGTGGAATGGACGAAAGTGAGGCTCTTAAAATAGCCGCATCAGGCGAGCACTACTCAGAGCACCCTATAGCAAAGGCAATAGTGGCTGAAGCCATAAGCCGCTCAATTGAGCTTTTTGCATTTGATACGTTTAGTTCAATAACAGGAGGCGGAATAACCGGCACGATAAATGGCGGTAAGGATACGGTTTTAATCGGAGGAGAAAAGCTCATCACCAGTTCAAAAGTGGATTTATCCAGCTTTAATGATAAAATTACCTCTATTTATGATGAGTCTAAAACAGCAGTCATACTATCAATTAACAATAAAGCACAAGCGGTATTTTCCATAGCAGACACAGTTAAAGTAAGCTCCAAGGCAGCCATTGGGCAGTTGAAACACTATGGGATAGTGCCTGTCATGCTTACCGGAGACAATGAAACTGTGGCACAGTTGATTGCCAAAGATGTCGGCATAGATCGGGTGTATTCTGGGCTATACCCTGAGGATAAAGTAAAAGTAATCAGAGAGCTAAAAAAAGGGATGTTTACTGCAATGGTGGGAGACGGTATAAATGACGCTCCGGCACTGACAGAGGCGCACGTTGGTATTGCCATGGGCACAGGAACAGGGATAGCAGTGGAATCAGCCGATATAACCCTTATTAAGGGTGACTTACTGAGTGTTTATGAAGCAATCAGACTTTCACATCTTACGATTAAAACAATAAAGCAAAACCTGTTCTGGGCTTTTCTCTATAACATCATAGGAATACCTGTGGCTGCCGGTGTTTTGACACTTTTTGGCGGCCCTTCTCTAAACCCCATGCTTGCCTCACTTGCAATGTCTCTAAGTTCCGTGTCGGTTGTTACAAATTCACTGAGGCTTAAAAATAGTGTTTGATACGAGTTCTTTCCTTAATAATGTATTTCTAAGCCGTCACTCCTCAATCAAAGCCTCTTTTCTGTAGAAGTTTTTCCAAACAGAATATCCAACAGCTGTCAACATGCAGACAATATGAATAACCACAAGTGTTTTTCGCATTAAAGGAATACCGCCGGAAATAAACAGCGCTATCCAGTTTATCCGTGCTACGAATAAAAGCAAGCCTATCGGAAATATCAGGAAAAATATACCAAGACTTGCCATATAGCCAAACAACATACCTCTGCCGATTGTTGACACTAGTTTGTCCCAGTCTGTACTGTTTTCCATTTTTCTTTAACCTCCGTTTATATGTTATCCTAATTCTAATTCAATTGTCTAACTTCGTTGGCATCGTCAAAAAGCTCCTCAACGTACTAAAAGTACGCCTGCGTCGCTTTCTCCTTGCCGCCTTGTTATACTTCTGAATTAAAATTAGAATTATTTCCTGTTGTTTTTTGTCTTTTCATAAATCTCGTCAATAATGTGGTTATGTTCTTTTGCGGCTTTTTTGGAGAGCTGATCACAGAGTTCGTTTTCGGTGTCTCCAATGTGCCCGCGTATCCATTGAAAATTAACTTGATGCTTTTCAGTGAGTGTCAGAAGTTTTTGCCATAAGTCGGGATTTAATGTTGGTGTGCCGTCTTTTTTGTGCCACCCCCGCTTTATCCAGCTCTGTACCCACCCTTTTGTCATGGCATCAACGAGTAACCTTGAATCACTGTAAATGCTTACAACACATTTTTTTTTCAATGCCGAAAGCCCTGCTATTGCCGCCATTATCTCCATGCGGTTATTGGTTGTCAGGCGATATCCGCCTGTGACCACTTTCTGCTTGCCATCAAATTTTAAGATTGCAGCATAGCCGCCGGGCCCGGGATTTCCAACACACGCTCCATCCGTGTATATCTCAACATCCGGTATGTATATAATACTAGTCACACTAAACCCTTAACTGCCCGTCTCCCAGCACTATGAACTTGCAGCAGGTCAAATCCTCTAATCCCATAGGGCCACGGGCGTGGAGCTTATCGGTTGATATTCCAATCTCTGCGCCCAAACCAAACTGTCCGCCATCATTTAGCCGTGTGGAGGCATTAACCATCACCGCAGCCGAATCCACCTCTTTTAAAAACCGCATAGCGCGGCTATGGTCTTTTGTCACTATTGCCTCAGTGTGAGAGGAGCTGTATGTGTTTATGTGCTCTATGGCCTCATCAAAGCCATCCACTACGCGCACGTTCATCTTGAGTGCCAGATACTCGTTGTGATAATCGGTGTCCTTTACTGGTTTAAGCTCAGGGCATAACTTAAGAGTCCTTGCGCAGCCCAGAATTTCTACTCCGGCTGCCATAAGCCGCTCTGTCATTTTAGACAAAAACCGCTCTGCAACCGGCGCATCAACAAGCATAGTCTCCATAGCGTTACATGTGCCAGGCCGCTGCACTTTTGCGTTAAAACATATGTCAGAGGCCATCTCTAAATCGCAATCCCTGTCCACAAACACGTGACACACTCCCTTATAGTGCTTAAGCACTGGAATTGACGAATTTTCCACGACCGCTCTTATCAAACTCTCACCGCCACGTGGAATTACCAAATCCACAAGCGTATCAAGTTTCAAAAGCTCCATTATGGCAGCTCTGTCGGTGTTTTCTATAAACGTTACAACGCCATCATGTAATCCCTCGCTTCTTACCGCCTCCTTTAGAATTGAGACAATTGCGGCATTTGAATTAACCGCCTCAGAGCCGCCGCGCAGGATGACTGAATTCCCGGCCTTTATACAAAGCCCTGCGGCATCTGCCGTCACATTTGGCCTTGACTCGTATATTATGCAGATTGAACCAATGGGGCCCCGCATTTTACCAACCATCATCTTATTGGGGCGTTTCCACATTTTTATGATTTCACCAACCGGGTCGGTCTGAGCTGCAACCTCGCGGAGCCCTGTTGCCATCTCCTCTATGCGCTTTAGATTAAGAGTCAGTCTGTCAATCATTGCATCGCTTAGGCCAGCGGCTTTTGCACTTGCAACATCTTTTGCATTTTCAATTATTAATTTGTTGCTTTGTGACATTATTAAATCTGCCATTTTTAGCAAAATTCTGTTTTTGACTTCAGTGTCGGCTACCCCTATTGATCTTGCTCCTGCTTTAGCCTCCCTGGCCTTTGTTTCCACGTATGCTCTCACACTCAACTACCTCCACGGTTTTCTTATCTGCTTCCTCGCATATACTATATATGGATTCGGCTATTTTTTCCCACGTGCAATTCCTTGCGTGTTCTAAGCCCTTTGCTATCATATCATTTCTGTAGTCATTATCTCGTATAACCATTAAAATCAGCTTACCCAAAGTGACAGCATCATCTCCTTTAAAAAAAAGAGCGATATCCTTCCCTGTTTCATAAAGTGCCTCAATGTTTGACGATATTACGGGCACACCCGATGCCATGGCCTCAAGGAGCTTCATCCCTGAGCCCTCAGACAGTGACGGTTCTATGAAAATATCCGAGGCGGAATACCACATAGGATGTTCCTCACTCGTTACCGTGTCAATGTATATCAGTCTTTCATCCTCCGGCAGCTCTTCGTCATAGCGGTCGCGCTCTCCTATTATAACAAGTTTATGCGGGATACGGTCACATATTTCAAAAAAAGCCTTAAACAGAGTCTTCAGATTTCTGTATGGAAACAGTGTGCCAAAATAAAGTATATACGGAGAGTTTATATCCTTTGACTTTATAAATTCCAGTTTACTTTCAGCAGATACCGGTTTGAAAAAATGTGTGTCAACCGCTGCTCCTGTCACATGAATATTATCCCGCTTTAGATTAAATTCCCTTATGAGTTCGTTTCTTATAAACTCAGACATAGTTACGACCTCTATATGCTCCTGTGGGAGCTTCTCCAGGTAGCCGCGAAAGTACTGCCCGATAAGCCCGTCCGTTTGTGCATACAAAGGATTTAAGTCAGACACGGTAACTACAATCGGTGTAGTGGTGACTACCGGAAATTCTGTGTTTGGGCAAAACAAAACGTCTATTTCGTATTCTTTTAACAGATACGGTAAAACGGTGTTGTTAAACATGAGTCTGTTGAGGTTGTTTAACAGATTGCGGGGGCCTGATATATCCAGAGGGGTATTAACAAGGCGGTAGTCACCGGCTTTCCACAGAGGATACGGAGCAAACACCGTCGTGGATTGCTCCATAAGGCACAGAAGCCGCCCAACCTCCCGTGTAAACAAATTTGCGTTACCCGGTCCCAGACCGGAAAATGCGGCGTTTATTCCTAATTTCATTACTTTTGCTACATCCTTATTTATAGATTTCTTGTATGTTGATAAGAGTCTTCAAGTTATTATAGTATAAAAGAGTGAGTTATAGTAAGTTTATAATTTTTTTGGTAAAACCATAAACATCATAAGGGGGTTAGCCTGACAGGAATTGTAGTTTCAGGGTTAATAGTAGGGTTAATGCTGGGCTGGGTGCTTCAGCGCGGGCGGGTGTGTATGAACTCAGCCTTCAGAGACATTATTTTTGTTTCCGATACGGTTATTTTCAGGGCCTACTTAACCGCCCTTTTAATAACAATTGTCGGGGCAAATTTTTTGGAAGACTTTGGACTTGTTAAGACACTCTACAGACAGGGTTTTATGCCTTTGGCCAACATCTTTGGAGGCTATATCTTTGGCATAGGAATGGTTGCAGCCGGAGGGTGTGCAAGCGGTATATGGTACAAGGCAGGCGAGGGAATGGTTCCCTCCTGGGTGTCGGTTTTAGGTTTTGTTGCAGGCCTGCTTACTACTACTGAGGGAATGCTTTTGCGTCTTTACCAAATACTTTCAAATTATCAGTTGTGGCTCACTAATGAGGGAATACGGCTCCTTAGCACAAAAGAGGTCGAGCACTACTGGGCTGCCCAAATTGATATCTATCCTTTGACACTGTATAACTTATTGGGCATTAATAAGTGGATAGTTATAGCTGCACTGTCTGTATTGTTTATATTGTTTATATTGCGTGGGGAGTTTTCCTCTAAAGCAAAGCCGCGGGTGGGATATGTGTGGTACATATCAGGTCTCCTGCTGGGGCTTATTGCAGTTGCGGCATGGTGGGCATCTGACCACTTTGGCGGCAAACCGCGTGGACTATCGTTTTCTGGTCCCACTATTGAACTATTCAGGTGGATTGCTCAGGGGGATGAACCCACCTGGAGTGTGTTTATGATAATAGGGCTTATGTTGGGCTCATTCGGAAGCGCAAGAGCGCTCAGGGAGTTTAAGTTAAAAACCAGCGCTGATGCCCGTGAGATGGTAAAAGTCTTTTTGGGAGGAATTCTTATGGGGTTTGGCGCTGCTGTCGGAGGAGGTTGTAATGTTGGCCACGGCCTTACCGGAGCTTCCACTTTAGCTGTCTCAAGCATAGTTACAACGATATTTATAGTTTTAGGTAATTGGACTATGGTGTATTTTATGTTTATCAGACCTATGAGGGATGACTAATAATACCAAGTAGCCTTCAATCGTCTAACTTTGTTGGCTTTGTCGCAAGCTCCTCAGCGTACGAAAAAGTACGCCTGCGTCACTTGCTCCTAGCCGCCTCGTTATACTTCTGAATGCAACTCGGTATAAAAATAATAAATTACAATTACAACCTATGGAGGTTTAATGCTATGATGACAAAACCGGTTTTATCGCTGTTAACTTTATTGACAGTGTTTTTTTCAGTTGCTAAACTTGACGCTGCTCCTAATACATTTGATGCCATAAACACAATGGAGGAGCTCTATAAGTCCTCTGAGACATGTGCCGGCTGCCACGGCAACATATATAATCAGTGGAAAACATCCGTGCACGAATCCTCGTTGTTGCACTCTCTTGACGGGATATACTCTTTCATAGTGGAGGGGATAGAGAGAGATCCGGCGCGAAAAGGCAGACCTCTGAAGACTGAGATTATGAAATGCCTTGGCTGTCATGCTCCCGTCATGGAATATGCATCGGAAAGACTCGTTAAAGATGTGGTGGATGCCATAAAAATGGCAGGAGGGAAAACCGCAGATAAAGACGCTAAGCAAAAAGCAAAAGAGCTTCTTTCGCACCTAAATGTCTCCTGTATCGTTTGCCACAACCTAAAGGCCGTGCCGCCTCCCAATTTTCCTGAAAAGCAAACCATGTACGGCATCAAAGGGAATGGCAACACACCGTATCACAGTATAAAAAAGACTACTTTTCTTGACAACGCCATATTCTGTATGCAGTGTCACGGGGTTTATACGGCACCGGACAGGGAGCAGATAATCTGCAGCACCATAGCGCAAAGTTACAGGGATCAGTACGTGGCAGCAGGAGGGCAGGTTACATGCCAGGAGTGCCACATGAAAAAACACAACCGTGGCCACACTTTTCCCGGTGCCTATGTGACAGATACGCTAAAGGAATCCATGACATTAGAGGTAAGTGCCCGTGCCATTAAAACTCAGTCCTATGGGGATAAAAAGTGGATACCTGCCGCTGCAATCACAGTGGACATTACAAACAACGCCGGACACAGAATACCGGATGGCTGTCTGTGGACATCAAGAGTGCTGCTTACGGTGACAGCCACAGGTGAAAACGAAAAGGTTATCTGGTCAGCCAGAAAGGAATTCTTTGAGCCTGGCATTGACATAGAGGGTAACAGACGGTATGACGCATGGGAGATTAAAGACATTTTAGACTATTCTCTGCCTCCCAGAAAGACGACCACTGAGAAATACTACGCCGTATTCCCTGAAAAGGAAAAACTCGTTAAAATTGAGGTTAATATCGTCTATATACACAAAGACGGCCTGCAATTTCCGGTTAATACAGAAAGAAAAGTGTTAAAATATAATTAATTATGGGACTTGATGTTAAAAATATTTTAAAAAAGCTGTCCTTTAACACATTTATACCGTTTTTCTATCCATTTATGATGCTGCCGCTTAAGGGTTTTAGAAAAGAGGCGGTGCAGATGTGTAACTTTAAGGCCGGTGATAAGTTGATTATCCCCGGAGTTGGCACCGGTTACGACCTGCCCGATATTCCAAGAGGGGTAGTGATATACGGAGTTGACATAAGTGATGTTATGCTTAGCATTGCAAAAACCAAGTTAAAACTTCACGAAAAAAACAATAACATTAACCTCAGTATCATGGATGCCGAAAAACTGGATTTTCCCTCCAATACATTTGACAAGGCAATACTGGGACTATTTCTGACCTGTGTGTATAATCCTCAAAAGGCTTTTGCTGAAATTGTCAGAGTCATGAAACCAGGAGGCGAAATCCTGATATATGACCACCTGCTACGGACAAATAAGTGGACACAGCCCATCATATCGCATTTGGATGTCTTGATGAAATATAACTTTTGCAGCGTCATAAGGATTTTTGAGGATGTGATAAAAGACCAGCCTGTCAAAGTTGTTCAAGTAAAGAAAGGAGACCCTTTTGGTTTTATAAGAGGGTTTTTATTGCGTAAGGATGTTTAACCAGCCATTTTCCATACTACTGCTGTAATCTCTATGTTTTCATTATAGGCCATCACTTTTTAACTGTGAAATCACATAATATGTTGTTGAATGTAATGCTGCGTCTAAATAATGCTGCCAAAACACATTTGACATTTGTTAAATGTTTATGCACAATACAAAACATCTCAGGCAGTGGAGTTATAAACTTGTCTGAGTTATTCTTTCGTTACAGAAATTTGCCGGCAGGCCATTATGGAATTATTAACTATATTAAAAGAAGAAAGCGGCTCTCAGGAGGGTTATGTTAATCTCACTCACGGCCGGGTGTGGTATAAGATTTGTGGTATAAACACTGCAGGGCTGCCTCTGATAGTTGTCCATGGAGGCCCTGGGTTTTCACACGATTATCTTGAACCTCTGAGCGCACTTTCTGATGAGCGTCCGGTTATTTTTTACGAGCAGCTTGGCTGCGGAAACTCAGATAAATGCAGCGGTACCTCCAGATGGAACGTTGATTACTTTGGCAGTGAATTTGATAAGGTCTGTGCAGCACTAAACCTTAAATCCCGTCATATATTGGCTCATTCAGGTGCAGCAACTTTTGTTGTGCCCTCTGTGCTGTCAACTAAATGTCAGGGAGTTGCAAGTTTAGTTCTTGCAAGTCCTTTATTAAGCAGCAAAAGACTGACTGAAGACATTAAGAGCGCTGTAGCCATGCTGCCTGATGATTCTAAAATGATTCTTAGCACTTGCGGTAATCACTCTGAATCGTCTGTTAAAACTTTTACAGACGAGCAATTTACAGAGGCTATGACGGTCTGTTATAAGGAGTTTTACTGCCGCATAGACCCCTGGCCGGATTGCCTTAACAGAAGTTTAGAAAGGCTGAATCAAGAAATTTTTAACACTATGGTTGGTACAAGCATTTTTGACTTTACCGGAAATCTCAAAGACTATGATATAACTGACAAATTAAAAGGGCTCAGCATCCCGGTTCTTGTGACTTTTGGGGCATATGAGGAAAAGTTTTCAAATACAGGTACGTATTACAGCAGTAAAATACCCGGAGCAAAGCTGGTAATTTTTAACAACTCTTCTCATATGCCTCACCTTGAACAGAAGAGCGAATACATTAATTGTGTCAGGGAATTTCTTAGCGCACATGATTGATTAAACATCTCTTATGCCAGACAAATTATCAAAGATAACGCCTCCTGAGCTGCACAATGTAGTTCAACGCAGGAGGTGTTTTGATATAGTTGACTTAGCTATGGAGGAAACTCCCATCGTGTGGATGTCAGCCCCTGCAGGTTCCGGTAAAACCACGTTAGCGGCAAGCTATCTCAAAAACAGACGTATCCCTCACCTTTGGTATCATGTTGATAAAAACGATATTGATATTATGACATTTTTTAATTATATGAGCACGGCATTAAAGCCGCATATTAAAACCCAACTATTACCGAGTTTCACATCAGATAACATCAAAGACATAGTGTCCTTTACGCTAACGTACTTTGAGAGATTGTTTGCAGAGATTGAGACTCCATTTATCCTTGTCTTTGACGATTGTCATGATATACCCTCAGATTCAATGTTTCATGATGTGATGGCTAAAGGATTATCTTTGCTGATTAGTGGTATAAACGTAGTGCTATTAAGCAGAAACGAGCCGCCACCTGCTTATATCAGATTGAAAGCAAACAGAAGTATCAGCCTAATACAATGGAACGATGTGAGGTTTACACTGAAAGAGACGACAGAGCTGATTAAGAACACTGTAAAACATACCTTCGAAAAAGATACGATTGAAGATATATATAATAATACTGATGGCCTTGTAGCCGCTTTGATACTTACCATTGAGCAGATTAAAAAAAATCCTGCTCAATACACAGGCGCAGTTACACAAGGTCTGTTATTCGATTTTTTTTCAGGGAAGGTATTTGAAGCTGCAGACAGCGACGTTCAGGAGTTTCTACTTAAAACCGCATATTTCCCAGAGTTTACCGCAGAAATGGCAATAGCGCTGACAGGATATACTCTAACTCAAAAGCTGTTAAGACGTGACAGGGGAGGGTATTTTCTTACAGCAATACATTCAAACAATGCTGTGACATTCAGGTATCACGCACTATACAGAGAATTTCTGTTAAGGCAAGCTCAGGTTTATTATAGACAACAAGTCCGTGAGATAACTTTGTCAGCCGCCGATGTTTTAGAAGAATCCGGATACATTGAACACAGCATCCAACTGCTTATAGAAATCAAACATTGGGACAGACTTCAACGACTTTTGCTTAAAAGTGTGCCGGGTTTGATAGCAGACGGAAGATATAATATTATTGATGCCTGGTTTTTGGCTTTACCGGATGAGTTTTTACAGGAGCAGCCGTGGCTGCTATACTGGAGTGGCATTAACAAGTTTTCCTTGAATCTTGAGGATGCCAGAAAAATACTTGAAGCCGTTTACCTTTTATTTAAAAAGTTAAAAGAATCCGAGGGACAAATATTATCGCTGTGTGCAGTAATAAAGGCTTTAGTTATGGAGTGGAGGAATTTCCATCCTCTTGATCATTGGATTAAGGAGTTTGAAGAGGAGTTAATCGAGGTCTATAGAAGCACTGACTCAATTGAAATTAAAGAAGAGGTAGTTGCAAGTATTGTTACGGCTTTGATATTTCGCCAACCAAACCACAAGGACATTGATTACTGGTTACAAGAGGCTGACAATATAGTTTTACATTCAAAAAATGCAGAAATACGGATGTATATTGGCTATAATCTCACTCTTTACTATCTATGGACTGGTAGTGTATATAAGGCTGGTAACACTATAGAAACGTTACACCATGTGTACAGAAACACCCAAAAACACCTTCTGTTAAGACTTATGTGTATGAGATGTGAATGTATGTGTACATTGTATAAAGCTTCATACAAGGATACGCTAAAAGTTGTTGAGGAGGGACTTAAGATTGCTGATGAGACTGGTTTGCACTTAACGGATACAATGTTTTTAGGGTTAGGTATCTACTGTTTTCTTGCTCTGGGCAACAATGAGATGGCAGAAGTTTATATGCAAAAAATAATATCTTACATGGGAGATATTCAGATCTATGGATTCTACTACTATCAGATGGCATCTTTGATTGCATATGCCAAAGGGAACTTTTCCACTGCGATTGAGTATGGGGAGAAAAACATAGAATATACGGAACAATACGGCTGCCAACTTATGCAGGGAGTACATTTATCTATACTTGTATGTTTATTGGCAGAAGCTGGATATAATGACAAGGCTCTGCTTTATTTAGAACATCTTAAGAGAATTGGGCTTACTGCGAGGAGTTTACTTTTTACATATTTTTCATTAGAAATCGAAGCTCTTATTTCTGTAAATAATAATGACCTGCAGAGGTTTGAGGTAAAAATTGAGGAATTTGTAAGGATAGCTAAAGTTACAGGAATGAAGGGTATGCTTCCGTTTCGTAAACATGTCCATATCTTATGTAAAACAGCGCTGGAAAGAGGAATTCAAACTGACTACGTAAAAGAAATCATAAGGCTTCATAATCTGACTCCGGGCGGCGACATGATAGATGACTGGCCGTATCCGGTTAGAATACACACATTTGGACGATTTAAAATCGAAAAGGACGGCAGGATATTAGAGTCCAGGGGGAAAATGCAGCAAAAACCACTTGCGCTGCTTAAAGAATTGGCTCTCTCTGAGGTCGGGGGTGTTAGTGCAGAGAAAATCTCAGAGTTTTTGTGGCCAGACTCTGATAGTGAAGCGGCTAAAACATCCTTTAACACGACGCTTCACCGCACTCGTAAGATGCTGGATTCTGAGGATAACAACTTTATACTTTACCATGATGGAAAAGTTTCACTAAATCGGAAATTTGTATGGACAGATGTTTGGGCTTTCAACTATCTTAGCGAACGGGTGGAAGAGCTATACAAAAATCGTACTGTAAACAGCGCAGCGTCAGATGATGATTTTAAAGAGGTTTTAGCTTTGTTGCTTAAAATCTATGATTTGTTAAGAGGATATTTTGTTTTACCAAACGAGGGGCATTTATTGCACCATGCCCCCTCCGTACAACAGCGAATCAGGGGCAGCATCTCCAAACTTGTGCATTGTGTAGCAAAATGGTGTCAGGATACAGGGGAGTTAGAAAAGGCAGATGAAATAAAGCAACTTTTTCAGATGATTACAGCACAGCAAGATATAGAAATTGACGGACTAACCTTGTGACTCAGGTGTCTTTGCTAAGTATCTCGGTTTTTGTTGTTTTTACCGGTATTTCTCTTTATGTGGATATGCACTTCAACAAAAAGGACACGCAAGTCAGCGTAAAAAGCGCTGCCGTGTGGTCTGTCATCTGGGTACTGCTGGCGTTGTTATTTGCGGGTTTTATTGCTGTTACAGAAAGCACAGTTCATGCCTCACTGTTTACGGCGGGTTATTTTCTTGAAAAATCGCTTTCAGTGGATAATCTGTTTGTTTTTATGGCTATATTTGGTAGTTTCACTATAGAGGACAGGTATCAGCAAAGGGTATTGAATTTTGGAATTATTGGAGCGATTATTCTTAGGGTAATCTTTATTTTTGCAGGGACGTCATTGTTGCTTCTGGGAGCATGGGTCAATGTCATATTTGCGTTGTTTGTCTTATGGTCAGCCTGGCAAATGTATAAGCAAATCGGCAAAGATGATGAAAAAATCCACGATTACACGAATCATTGGTCAGTGAGGGCGGCAAAGCGTCTGATGCCTGTTTATCCGTATCTTAAGGATAACAAGTTTATAATAAAACACAATGGAAAGCGCCATATTACACCTCTTATGCTTTGTTTAACGGCGTTAGTGGTAGCTGATGTAGTGTTTGCTTTTGACTCAGTGCCTGCCGTTATAACAATCACACAAGTGCCGTTTTTAATCGTTACGTCCAATATATTTGCGATTCTCGGTATGCGCTCTATGTACTTTCTGCTTGCTACTGCTAAACGTTATGTGTGTTACTTAGAAATTTCTGTAGTCTTAATATTGGTATTTGTAGGGTTAAAAATGCTGTTGGACTTTTTTGATATTTATCATATATCGCCTGCAATGAGCCTTGGTGTGTTATTTTTGGTTTTCGGCGGCTCTGTTGTCTTATCACTGATATATCCCCAAAAGATAAATTAATATGGGATGGCACTATCCACAAAAAAGATGTACATATTAAAGGATTTTAGAGATTATTTTGATTCAACAGGGGTTTTGATTTCAATAATTAATACATCAAGCGATTTGGAAAGTTCCTCTGTCTCCTGAGGACTCATTCCGCGTTGTTCTTTACGAACTGCCTTAGTTCTGATAATGTTTATCCAGTGTTGATAATTAATTTCCTCTTTCTGTGTAAGAGTCTTAGCTTTTTTCCTCTCATCCAAAACCATTTGTGCCTCTTTAAGCTTTGCAGAAATTTCCTTATTTCTAACAGTGGCTTTTGTTGCTGTAAACTCAGCTCCTGTTTCATCTGCCAATATAAACAGTGTCAGAACAACTGGAATCACTAAAAAACAAAATTTAAGTATGCGCAAAAGCAAACCGTTCATCAATAAGTTATCCCAAAATGTCTTCTTCGCCATTTTACTCTGTGTAAAGTTCTCCGTACTTGTAGTTTTTTATAAAATTATGGAATTCCTCCACAACATGTGATGAGATATTTTTTTTTCTGTAAATGAGAGACATATCTCTCAAAATTCTTTCATTTTGTACCTTTAACGCTTTGAGGCCTCCGTTAATTACATCCCTGCGAACCACAAGCTTAGAAAGGAATGAGCCTCCTACTCCTGCATAAAGACATTCCTTTATCGCTTCAACACTGTCTGTTATAAGAAACACCCGAAGATTCTGCATGCTTAAGCCCTTTTTTATAAAAAACTGCTCGATGGCTAACCTTGTGCCGGACCCCTCCTCTCTTACTATCACAGGCTCTTTCATTATAGTGTCAAGAGAGACCGAGGACTCAGACGACAACTTATGGTTGCTGCTGACAACAAAAAAAAGTTCATCATCATAAACTTTTTCTACAATAAACTTCTGTCCCTTCATATCAGACTCAACAAATCCAATATCAACACTTGAGGAATTTATCATATCCACTACTTTTTTAGTGTTTCCGATTTTAAGATGAATTCGTGCCCGCGGATTGATCTTTATGAAGTCAGCAATAATCTGAGGAATAAGGTAATTTCCTATCGTAAGGCTTGCTCCTACCCTGATGCTGCCCTTTGTCAAACCGGTAATTTTGCATATCTTTTTTTCAGCATCCCCATAGAGTGACAAAATGTCCTTAGCATACCGGTAGAGAATCTCTCCGGCAGGGGTTAAAGATGTGCTGTTTGTTGTTCTTTCAAATAGTTTTGTGCCATAATATTCCTCAATGACCTGTATCTGGGCACTGACTGCAGGCTGAGTCAGATGGATTATCTCTGAGGCCTTTGAAAAACTCTTAAGCTCAGCAACCGTACAAAACACACGTAGCTTATAGTCCTCCATTGCCCTCCTCAGTCGCCAAAGTGCTGATAGCAAGCTTAAAGGCTAAACTTACGGCCTCATCAACATCCTTTGCTGTAACAGTTCCGGGAATGTCCCAGCTCTTAAGCGTAACCACAGGTTTTTTCAGTTGAAGCCCATACGCTATTTCAGAAAGCGTGCCATACTCCCCGCCTATTGCAATGAGTGCGTCTGCTGTGTGAGCTATCACGGAGTTTCTTGCGATGCCGAGTCCGGTTGCTATTGTGATATCTACAAAACTGTTGGCAGATTTCTTGTCGGCCTGAGGGACAATACCAATAGTTAATCCCCCGGCTGACTTTGCACCCTTTGAGGCTGCCTCCATTACGCCGGTTAAGCCTCCGGTCACCAATAGGCCGCCCTTTTCAGCTATCAGTTTCCCTGCCGTAAGAGCGGCCTCAAGGTGCCAGTCACTAGCGACTCTGCCGCCTATTACTCCAATTTGTATCACACTAAATCATTTAAATATCATAGTAGAGGAAAAACTCATAAGGATGGGGTCTCAGTCTCATGGCATCCACCTCGTTGGCTCTCTTATACGATATCCAAGTCTTAAGGGAATCCTCGGTAAATACATCCCCCTTTAAAAGAAAATCGTGGCTGTTCTCAAGATTAGTCAAAGCCTCATCAAGACTCCCCGGCATCTGGGGCACTGATGCCAACTCCTCCGGCTCAAGATCATACAAGTCCTTATCAAGCGCCTCACCCGGGTCTATCCTGTTCTGCACGCCGTCAAGTCCAGCCATCAGCATTGCTGAAAATGCAAGGTACGGATTACAGGACGGGTCTGGATACCTGACTTCACATCTTTTTGCCTTAGGGCTCTGAGAATACATAGGGATTCGGATTGAGGCTGAACGGTTTCTTGCAGAATATGCCAAATTTACCGGCGCTTCAAACCCCGGCACCAGTCTCTTATAGGAGTTAGTTGTAGGGTTGGTTATAGCGGCTAATGCCTTTGAGTGTTTAAGAATTCCGCCTATATAGTGTAAAGCCATCTCACTAAGCCCTGCGTAGCCGTCTCCTGCAAATAATGCCTTGCCGCCTTTCCACAGACTCTGATGGGTGTGCATACCGGAGCCGTTGTCGCCAAAAAGTGGTTTAGGCATAAAGGTCACTGTCTTGTTGTTTTTGTAGGCCACGTTTTTAGTTACATACTTAAACATCATCACATAGTCAGCCATCTTTACCAGTGGGGCAAATTTCATGTCTATTTCAGCCTGTCCTGCCGTTGCCACCTCATGATGCTGTGCCTCTATCTCTATGCCACATTTCTGCAGCACCATGACCATCTCAGAGCGAAGGTCTTCAAACACATCGGTTGGGGACACAGGGAAGTAGCCCTCTTTGTGGCGCGGCTTGTAGGCAAGGTTTGGTTTTTCGTCACGCCCGGAGTTCCATATTCCCTCGATGGAGTCTATATAGTAGTAGCCCTCATTGGTTTTCTGGTCAAAACGTACATCGTCAAAGATGAAAAACTCAGCCTC